>JAFRJH010000264.1 GCA_017432385.1 Kiritimatiellia bacterium | reverse complement strand
GCACCGTCGCATCGTCGCGCGAAAGCACAAGGTCCATGTGCGACGCAAGGAACGCAAGCCGTTCGGACACATCGACCTTGCACTTCTCGCGCAGCTGGTCGTATTCCGCGACAAGGCGCGCGTCCGCGGGATCGGCGGCCATCGCGCGCGCGTAGGCTTTCATCGCCGCCGCGCCGTCGCGACGGACGTTCCAGAGCGCGACGCCGAGGTTGCGCCAGGCGGTCGGGAAGTCCGGCGCGAGCTTTGCCGCGCGCTCCCAGCAATCGAGCGCCTCTTCGTGGCGCTTGCGGTCGTAGAGCCAGTTGCCGAGCGCGTAGGCAACCTTGTAATCCTTGAACCCGCTCGCCTCGTCGCACCACGTGAGCGCAAGGTAATCCTCAAGGCGCGACGGGAAGAAGTAGTCGGCCGATCCGCGCGCGGCGGCTTCGACAAGGAGCGCCTTGTCCTGCGCGATGTAGGCGAGCACGTACTTGGAGAGCGTGTTTGCCGGGCCGTTTTTAAGGGCTTCGACAGCCTTGCCCTTCAGGCCCATCTCAACGAGATCGTACGCGGCGTCGAGAGCCATCTCGGCGTCGGCGGACTGTCCGAACGCCGTTCGGACATCCATGCCGGACTGCCCGTCTCTGCGCCTCTGCGCCTCTGCGTTGAGAATCTTCGCCTTGTCGTTGCGCGCGTCGGTGACGAGCGATTCGGCGGCATGTTCGCGCGCCTTCTCCCAGTCGCCGCGCCGCGCGTCGATGGTGGCGAGGCGGTAGTAGCCCGCCGCGCGGAACTCGCCGTTCCATGTCGCCTTGAAGTAGCACGGATAGGCGCTGTCGAGCTTGCCCTGAAGGTCGCGCGCAAGGCCGAGGTAATAGAGCGCCTCGCCGGTGTACGGATTCGGCTGACGGCGCGTCTGGCGCTTGACGGCGCGGACGAGGTGCGCTTCCGCCTCGGCGAGAAGACCACGCGAAATGAGCCGCTTGCCGTAGAGCGTATGCGCACGGCTGTCTTCGGGATCGCGCCGCAGGAGCTCGTCCAGATACGCCTCGGGCATGCGCGTCGGATGGCGGTACTGGTCGAGGTGCTCCGCCGTGATGAAGAGCTCGTCCGCGCTCGCGATGTCGGCGGGGGCGGGCGGCTCGGTGGCGACGTAGCGCATCGGCACGTTGCCCGGCTCGGCCCATGCCTGGTTGATGGGCTGCTCGGTCGGCGCACGATTGGCGAAAAATGAAATCAGTTCCGCGCCGTCCTTGCGCACGATGATCGACGGCGCATCCGTCGTGAACACGACCGGCGCGCCGATCTTCAGTTCAGCCTTGTGCGACTGCTCGCCCAGAACTACTTCGACTTCACCGAGATTCTCCGCCGCGACAACGCCCGCCCTGCCGCCGCCGAGCGACACGGCAAGGCGCGTATTGGCGTTCTTCACGGGGCCGAGGTTCTTGTACGGCCACCAGTACTGGCTGAACACCTTCGTCTCGTAGGGGAGCAGATAGGTAAAGTCGGGCTGGTTGTCGGTATAGACGCCGGCCATCAGCTCCACGTAGGGTCCGCTGTCGTCGGTCAGCTCTCGGTCCCACGCATACCCGAACGGATGGTTGCCCCACGTCCACTGCTTCTTGCCGGGCGCGATGTGGCGGTCGGCGACATGGACGAATCCGCCGTGCGCAGCGTGGTCGTAGCCGCCGAAGAAATCATATTCCGTCGCGCAGACCATGTAGGAGGTCGGGACGGGGATGTTTTTGTACCACGCGAGGTTGTTCGCGCCCGGACGCTTCGTGTAGTCGACGCCGTAGTAGAAATTGTTCGCCTCCGGGAAACTCGACGTCGCGCGCACGGCATGGTCCGCGACGTAGGTGACATCCGCCGGGAAGAAGCTTTCGTACTGGTCGTGCACCTTCGCCGCGACGTTCGCCCACCAGAGGAACGTCTGCGTGTAGGCGGTGCGATTGTAGAGTCGCGCCTTGAGCTCGACGACGGACGAACCCGGCTTCAGGCAGATGCCGTGGCGGCCCTCCAGTCGGTTCAGCGGATCGTGGTCGCTCATCCACACCGTGATGCTGCCGTCTTCGCCGTGCTCGATCTCCACCGAGGTCGGCATGAACGTCGCCGGGCGGTGGTGCTGCGGCCAGTTGAATTCGACGCCGCCCGAAATCCACGGCCCCGCAAGGCCGACGAGCGCGGGCTTGATGACGTCGTTGCGGTAGAAGAAGTCGTAGTCGTTGTTCGTCTTGTCCTGTCCGATATAGATGCGCCCGCCGAGCTCCGGCAGCAGGACGACGCGCGTGTAGTCGTTTTCGAGCGTCACCGCGTCGTATTCCTTCATCACAGGTTCGTCCATCACCTTGTCGATGAACGGCACGGGGTAGACCTTGCCGCACGAGCCCTGATAGACGCGCTTCTCGAAGAACATCGGGTTCTTCTCCGGCGCGCCGACGGGATACGTCTTGAGCACCAGCGGGCCCCGCGAGACCGTGACCGCCGCCAGAACTTCGGCAGCCGCACAAGCGAAAGCCGCCGCCAACAGGAATTTGTCGTGTTTCATGCTACCATTGTATCACACGACGGCGTTCCGGCAGAACCGCGAAAACATGCACAACCGGCGATTTCACATGGATTATTCTGCTACGGCACGCGGGACCGCCCGCACGACCGACCCGGACACGGACTCAGAAACGCAGTTCGACAGAACCCGAGACGCGGCCTTCAACCAGTCTGACGAGCCGCCCCTGCGGGCCGCCGCGCTCCGCCTTGAACAGCTTGTTGCCTATCGCAGGTATGACATGGTAAACGCCGACGCCAAGTTCGTACGGCATTGCGTACAGATAGTTGTCTGGTCCGTCCTTCGGAGAACCGACGCCCATGTACAGCCCTTCCCCAGGGATGCATAAAATATGTGAAGCCTCCTTGCCGGACGCGCCGACAGCGACTTCCATCCACTTCGCCTCGAACCAGCCCTTGAAGGGACGCTCCCACGAAACACCCGGCACGGCATCGTTGTATACGTCTTCCCACATGCCCCACTTCGGCCCGCGCATCCTGTTGCGCCAGATGCGGTCCGGGCCGCGTCCGCACCAGCGTTTTGAGACGAGTTGCGCGTCGTGCGCCGAAAATGGGAAGTCGACGCCGAGCACATCAACCGCGTTCGTGCATGAAATTGTCCAGTCGTATTTCACGCTCGCGTCGGCGTTCGTCGTGACCGTCCACTCGAACGACGCTTCGACAGGTTCGTAGCGGCTCCCCTTCGTCTCGCCGACAAGCCGCCAGGCGATGAGACGCGGCTCGGGGATTGTGAACTCGCCGCCGCCGCGACGCGGCGGCTCGTCTTGCATCTCACCGTCTCCCTCGCCCCCAAAAATCGCGCGCACCGTCGCGCAGCTTCCGCCCTCTTCGCCGTTCGGACCGATGAGCCCGTCCGGCGCGAGGTTACCGCACGCGTCGTATCGTCCGAGATCGTCGCGCCACTGCGCCTCGTCCTTCAGCGCCCAGAGGAAGCCGCCGACGCAGTTCGGATAGCGCATCATCGTCGTCCAGAAGTCCTCGAGCCCGGCGCCAAGTCCGCCGTCGTAGAGCCCGTGCTGAAATTCCGTCGGCATGAAAAGCTCGCCCGTCTTCAGCTTCTTAACAAGACGGTCGTAGTCGGGATAGTGCTTGGTATCGATGCCATCATGGAACGCCCACGGATGAAGCACGGCACGCTTCTGGAGATCGATCTCCTTGAACATCGCGTCAAGCTCGGTGTTCCATCCGCCTTCGTTTCCGTTGGACCAGAAGATGACGGACGGATGGTTGTGGTCGCGCTCCAGAAAAACTTTCAGATATTCTCGTCCGAGTTCCGTCCGGATCGGTTTCTGCCAGCTGCAGAATTCATCTTCAACATAAATTCCGAGTTCGTCGCAGGCATCGAGGAACGCTTCGTCCGCAGTGAGGTGCGCAATCCTTACCGCGTTCATGTTGAGCGACTTGATGAGCCGGGCGTCCTCGTAGTTCATCTCGCGCGTCAGCGCACGTCCAGTTCTCGCATTGAACGTCTGGCGATTGACACCTTTGACGACAATCTTCTTCCCGTTGACATACACACCGTCGCGCGGCCTGACTTCGACGGTTCGGAATCCAAACCGCTTCGTGACGGAATCAACCACATTCCCGTTTTCGTCCTTCAGCTCAAAAACCCGCTCGTAGAGCTTCGGATGGTCGACATCCCACGTCTCGATGTTCGTCCATTTCTCATCAATCGTCTCCTCCGTGCCGTCGCTCGCACGCACAACCGCATGGAGCGTGCCGTCGGCACGCGCGTCGATGCGCACGCACTCGATATGCAGCTTCGGCACGGCGCGGAGCGAAACGGAGCGGAAGATGCCGCCGTAGTTCCAGAAATCGCATCGCCGCTCGCTTCTGTTCACGCTCGCATCTGAAGATTCCTTGCCGCAGTCGATTTCAAGCGTGTTTTCTCTGCCGTAATTCACGAAGTCGCTGATGTCGAACTCGAACGGAAACCACGCGCTGTGATGCGGCGGGAAAACCTTGCCGTTCACCTTCACGTTCGCCTCGGTCATCACGCCTTCGAAACGGAGCTTGACGCATTTCCCGCGCCACTCCGACGGCACCGTGAACGTGCGCGAATAGAGCCCGTGTTCGTCGGCGGGCTTTTCGTGTCCGTGCCACTTGTCGCCGAACTCGATGTTGTAGCCGTACTGCCACGTTCCGAATCCCTGCGTCTCCCAGCACGACGGAACCGTGATCGTCGTCTTCTCGCCCGCGCGCCGCCCGCCCGTCACCTCGAACGCCCACTCGCCGTCAAGCGAAAGCGTCTCGCGCATGCCAGCGGACTTCTGCTCGTCTGCGACACGGAGGCGGATTGAAGCGGAGGGAATATTCGGTGCGGAGACGACAAGCTTCGCCTCGCCCTTCGCGCGCGCCGCGAGCGTCACGACGAGCGCGCCGTGAAACGTCGTCATGCGCTGCTCGGTGAAGACTTCGAGCGAAGTCGGATCGCCGTTGCAGACGCCCTTGAACGCAAGCGCGTCGCCTTCTACCGCAAACGAGAGAGGCAGCGCTGCGTCGGGACAGACCGTGCCGTCCTTGTCTACGACCTCGACCGTCACATACGCAAGGTCGCGTGTGCCGTCGGATTCCGCAAGCGCGATCGTCTCGCGGTCGGCGGTCAATCTGAGCGCCGCCGGTGCGCCGGCCGTCTTGACGGTTTCCGTCTTTGTCGTGCCGTCCGGGTAGAACGCGACGGCCTTCAGCTCGCCAGGCGCGTACACGACCTTGCGCCAGCGGAGGCGGAAACGGTCCAGGCGCGATGCCGGATTCTTGCGGACGCGTCCCTGCGACACGCCGTTCACGAAAAGTTCAGCCTCTGGCGCGTCCGTATAGACATAGACGGGCGTGACCTTCCCCTCGCGCCCCGGCCAAGTCCAGTGAGGCAAAATGTGTAGCGTGCGGATGTCCTTTCTCCAGACGCTTCGGTAGAGCCAGGCGCGATCCTTAGGAATGCCGGCAAGATCGTAGATGCCGAAATAGCTCGACCGCGACGGCCAGTAGAGATTGTACGGTGAAGGCTCGCCGAGATAGTCGAAGCCGGTCCACACGAACTGACCGAGCGTCCAGGGATAATCCTCCTGCGCCGCGAGGTCGTCGTCCGCAAGATTGCTCCAATCGATCTCGTCCGTGTCGTAGGATGAGACCTGTCCGTCGTCGTACGGCGAATCGCGGTATCTTCTCACGTCATCCGGGAAACGGTAGAAGCCGCGCGTCGAAATCGCGCTGGACGTCTCCGTGCCCAGAATCGTGCCGTTCCTGGCGAACGGACGCGTCGCCTCGTATTCGAAGATATGGTAGTTCGCGCCGGCGATGTCCTGCGCGGCAATGGTGCCGCGCTCTGCGGCACGTAGCGGGCGGTTGTTGCCGAGCGTGCACGGACGCGACGGATCGAGAGAGTGGATGAAATCCTGCATCTCCTTCACCATCGCCGGACCTTCAGGACAGACGGATTCGGAGATCTCGTTCCCGATGGAATACATGACGACGCACGGATGGTCTCGGCACACCTTCACAAGCTGTGCAAGATCTTTTTTCCACCATTCCCTGTACCAGAGATTGTAGCCGTTTTCGACCTTCCGGCGCTTCCATGCGTCGAAACTCTCCGCCATCACCCATACGCCTTCCTCGTCGCAGATGTCCAGCATTTCCGGATTCGGCTGGTTGTGCGCCGTACGAATCGCGTTGACTCCGATTTCCTTCAAGAGCCGCAGCTGGCGGCGGAAGGCCGCAGCGTTCCATTCCGCGCCAATTGATCCAAGGTCGTGATGCAGGCAAACGCCTCTGAATTTGACCTTCTCTCCGTTGATGAAGAAACCCTCTGGCGTCGATTCGATTTTCGGCAAGCGCGCGCGACGGTCGGGACGGGAGAAAACGGCCGCCTCCGGATCATCCGAATCCAGCACGAGATAGACGGGGCGGAAAAGCCCTGCGCCCGGATACCACCGCGACGACTCCAGACGGTTGTGGAGGCGGACCTCGAGCGCATGCGTACCAGGCGAAACGTCCGGCAGATCGACTTTAAAACTCGTGTAGCCGTGCTTCCACTCGCCGACTTTTGCACCATCCCAGAACACCTCCGGCTCCGACATCGCGCCGCTGAACACAACCGCCGCGCGTTGCGTACGCCGGGATATCTCGATCTTCCGCCGATACGTGCCGTCGCCGAACCACGGCAGCGCGCCGGTGCGCCCCGTCTTTTCGCTCGCTTTCTTCTCGCCATCCTCGGCAATCGCCACAATCTGAATGTCGTTCGTCTTGTCGAACGGCCCCGAAATTGCCCAATCGTGCGGGACGCAAACGTTCTTCCACGTTTCTCCGTCGCGCGAAAACTCCCAGCCGGACGAAAGCTGCGTCACGACGGTTGCCCGGCGCGACGGAGTTGCCGCGAGAGCCGCGCAGAAGCGGAACGGCGTCTCCGGATAATCGACGCGTCCGGCGAGGGCGCGAACCTTGACATAGCGCGCGGGATCGTCCGGGCGGTCCAGAAGCGAATAGCGCGTCGCAGCATGATCTGTCCAGTCGCCGGCGATCAGCCCTTTGCGGCGGAAGCGAGTCGGCAGGCCGTTGTCGTCAAGATCGACGCGGCAAGAGAACGTCTCGCGTCCGAGCGGACATTTCTTGCCTTCATCCGCCATGCGCATGCCGAGGAAAACCGCGCGCCATTCGCCGTCGGGCATCTGTACGAGGTCGGCGTGTCCGAACGCCTGGAGCGGCGAACGGCGTCCCCAGTCTTTGGCGGTCAGGACAGGATTCCCCGCGACATGAGTGTACGGCCCTGTCACGCAATCGGAAACAAGGGCGATTTCCATGTGTCCCCATGCGGTTCCGCCCTGCGCATGCAAGAGCAGATACTTTTCGCCGATTTTGTAAAGATGCGGACCTTCCGCGAACGCAGGCGCGTCACCGAATCCATCCGTGAGGACATGTTTTTCGCCGAGGAGATGCCCATTCGCGAGATCGATGCGCTGCATCCATATCTGGCAGTGTCCGCGCCACTTCTGCTTTGACGGCTGCTGGTTCGAGAGATACCATGCATCTTCGCCGTCGAAGAAGAGCGAACCGTCTATGCCCGATTTCGCGTCGATCTTCATGGGCTTCGACCAAGGGCCTGCCGGATCCCTTGCGGTCAACAGGTAGTTCTCGGCCTTTTTGAATCCGTCGTGCCACGTGACGGTCAGATAGAAAACGCCGTTGTGATGGCGCAGCGTCGGCGCCCAGATGCCGTCGTCCGGCGTTTTGCACGGCCACGGTTCGCGCCAGGCGTGGGATATGACTTCCCAGTTCACCATGTCTTTGGAGCGATACACCGGCAGACCGGGCGAAAGCGAAAAACTCGACGTCGCTATGTAATAGTCGTCGCCGACGCGGCAGATCGTCGGATCCGGATTTCCGCCCGAGAGGAGGGGCTGGACGGCGGACGGTGCGGCATCGCCGGCGGCGAGCGACTGTGCCCACCCGCAGGCGGCGAAGATGGCGAGCGCCGCGACTGCGGACATTGTTTTTGCATGTTGCATAATCATTTCCTAGTGACGGTCACAGAGCCGCTGGGGTGAAGAAGCTCGAGTTCATAGCTGTCGCCCTGCCAGGAAAGCTTCTTGACCTTGATTCCGCCAGGGAGGAGAAGCCCCGATATGCTGCCCTTCTTCCATGACGCGGGCTTGGCGTTGAGCACCTGAAAGCCTCCGTCGGGGCCCTTTGTGATGAGCGCGTCGGCGATGATTCCAGGGAAACCGCCCGATATGTCGATGTTGAAGAGCCAGCCCGGATCGTGCAGCGTGCCGAGCGCGTCGGTGAAGTACGTCTCCTGCAGAAGCTTGATCGCGCGCTCCATCACCGCCGCATCTCCGACCTTCGCCGCCGCGTAGCCGATCTGCGTCACGCCGAACGCCATGTGGTTCTCCCTCTCGTGAAACGTCATGCGCGCGTCGAGCGTCTTCTTTATCGCCGCGACGAAAGCCGCGTTCGTCAGGATCTCCGCCGGCGCCTCGTCGTAGAGCGCGAAGACGTGCGAGACGTGGCGATGGGAGTTGTTGTCCGGCGTGCCGGGAATAAGCCACTCCGCCCAGAAGCCGTCCTTCGAGACCGCGTACTTCGGCAAGCGCGCGCGTTTCTGCGCCCATTCACGGACGCTCGCCTCGTCACGCTTCAGGATATTCGCGGCCTTCGTCGCATAGTCTATGGACTGCTTGGCGACGGAGATGTCCATCGTCGGATTGTTCTGCGTCGAATATCCGCCCTTCGGAAGATCGGGATTCATGACGTCGCCCTGCGAGCGGAAGTCTCCGTGCGGAGCGTTCTCCGGCGAATACCCCGGCGCGAAGCCGAGCGTGCCGTCAGGCATCTCCTCCATGCAGTCGCAGATGTAGTCCGCCGCATCCTTCAAAAGCGGATAGACCTTCTTCAAGACTTCGATTTCCTGAGTCGCCTCGTACCAGCGCCAGAGATACCCCGTCATCCACCCCGCGCCGCCGTGCCACCACATCAGCTCGACGTTGCGGTAGTAGGCGGTCTCGAGTCCGGTCGTTGTAACCTGCCCCGGAATGTGGATTCCGCGCGTGTTGTAGCCCTTCTTCGCCGCCTCCTTGAAGTCGTCGTAGTAACGCATGATCCACTCGTAGAGCGATTCGTTGAACTCCGGCGTGTTGCCGCGCGTCCAGAAGCTCATCGCGCACGGCATGTTTCCGTCGACGGTGTAGCTTCCGTTGTAGGGCGCGGACCAGCTGCCGGCCCAAAGTCCCTGCAGATTCGGCAGAACGCCGTCCGGACCAGTCGACGAGATGATGTTGTAGCGTCCGGCATGGAACTTGCGCACAAGGTCGCGGTCGGGGAGATCGAGCGTGACGCGTCCCATCAGCTCCTTCATCACCGGCGCGTGGCGCTCGAGAAGCCGCGCATAGCCTGTGTCCGCCGCGGCGGAAAGCTCGCGCTTCGCCGTATCGAACATGGAGTCGGTGCCAAACGGCAGCGGATAGATTTTAACGAACACCTCGTCGCCCCTGCGGAGTCCGACAGCCTCGTATCCGTGGAACGGATTCTTCCCGTTCTCCTTGCGGAAGTCGACGCGGTAGTACATGTAGCCGTCCTTCTCGCGAATGCGCTGTATCGCCGCGTCGCCGCTGGGGCGTCCATTGGAGATCGTTTCGAGTTTGACGGTGAACGGACGCCTCTTCGCGTCCTTGACCCGCATCGCGATCACGCCGTCCGGGCGCGAGGCGAATATCCTGCGCTCATAGTCGTCGGTCCGGACGGTGCATTCGCCGCGCTCGAAGTCCGTCATGCGGCGATAGCCCGGCGCATCGCTCCACTTCGGCAGGTTCGGCGTATCGACGACGAGGCTGACGGCGCCCATGAACGGATCGCGCTTGAAAGAATAGCCGCTTTCGTCGGACGCCTTCTGGATGACTTCGTCCCAGATTTCCTTTTCGCGCCCGGCGAGAGCCAGCTCGCGCGCCTTGTCGCGGTACTTCCCGAGCTCGAAATAACTTCCGTTCATGGCGCGCGGCAGAAACAGCCGCGCGTGCGAGAGGAACATCTCCTCGTGCGCAAGTTCGCCCGGAACCATCGCGCCCATCGCGCCGTTGCCCGTCAAAAGCGACTGCTCCCATGCGCGGCTCTTGGCGACGCCCGGCCTCACCTGCGCCGGCGTCTCGCACACGACGCCGAGCCTCGGCGCGCGAAACTCGTCCGCGGAAGCATTGAAAGAAAGGCCCGCTACTGCAATCGCGGCAACGCATACGCATGGATTAATAGTTTTCATGCCGACATTCTACCAAACACCGCCCCCGCTGGTAATACCCAGTCGGGTACCAAACAAGAAACGCATTCCGAATCAGGGGAGCTCAAAGCAGGCGATCCGCAGGAATGACCACGTCAAAGCCATGCTCGGCCTCAGCGCCTATCTCGCGCCGTCTCTTTATCTCAACGACATTTCGCAAGCTGCATGGGCTACTAATCGACATTTTGCAGATTAGCAGCCCATATTCAGGCCAATCACCGCAGATTTCGGGCTACTAAACGACAAAATGCCGTTTTACAGCCCAAAGCTAAAAAGGGCCTCATAGATTCCGGTTTGACGTGCGAAACAGTCGTGTGATACAATGTGCGCAATTTAATGGACATTGAACATCACCATGAAACTTGAAGCGATAAAAGGCGAATTCTCCGTATGCAAGGTTGCGGACTACTCACTCACAGACCTCTCCGCACCTTTCGTGTTCACTGGCGCGACGGACGAGGAACGATCGCTCGTGTGTCCGACAGTGTCCGTCCCGGAAAACACGACCGACCGCGACGACGGCTGGCGCGCGTTCCGCGTCAAGGGCACGCTCGACTTCTCGCTCACCGGCATTCTCGCGCGACTGTCCGCCGTACTCGCCGAGAACAAGATCGGGATATTCGCCGTATCCACATTCAACACAGACTACATTCTCACCAAGAGCGCCAATTTCGACCGAGCGCTCGCCGCACTGCGCGCGTCAGGGTACGAAATAGACGCCTAGCCACGCCACAGGCCTACTCATCTGGACGGCCACAGAGACTTGAAGGCATCGTAGTAGCGTCCGCCGAGAATGCGCTGAGCTTCGCGGTCGAAGTGGTGGCGGTCCTGGTTTGAGAGACCCTCCGACGAAACGACGGCTGACCTGGGGAGAAACGACGGAATTTTGCCGATTCCAGGGTTGATGCGCGCGGCATGGTCTCCATCCGGGCGCATCCAGCGCCCGATCTCGCCCGCAATGACAGGAATGTCGCCCTCTCCGAGCTCCTTGCGCAGCTCGGACATCATCCGCGCGAAGTCCTTCGGATACGATTCGTTCAACCCTGTTTCGTCCTTCGCCTTAGCCGCGTCCGTCTCTCCCTGGTGCCAGAGGATCGCGATGAACTTTCCGTTGGCCTGCGCGATCTTCGCGCGTTCAAGCGCCTTGGCATAGTTCACGCCCTTCCGCTCGCCCTTCGGGGGTGGGTTCCACGAATAGAACGGACTCCCCCCGACCGCGCACGGCACAACGCCT
>JAFRJH010000263.1 GCA_017432385.1 Kiritimatiellia bacterium | reverse complement strand
GATGGGGTTCATAAAAACAAGAAGGACTACGGGTGTGGCCGGGATGATGTTACCGTACTGGCATACTACTGGGGGGCATCTGCTGACAATGAAGAGGCGAGGTTTTTTCGTCTTGAGTCGGCTTTCCGTGAAGCATGGTTGCATTGCGGTATGATGAATTCGGTTATTGTGACGGACAAAGCGACCAAGGAGGTTGAGGATTTTGCAAGAAGGTTCCCTGCGGTCGAAGTGCAGATCGAGCCGACGCTTGTTCCTGGTGATCTGGATTCCATGAGCTTTGACTGCGACAGCCGTCTCTATAGAAGGTTTGGCACTAAATACCTCATGATTATACAGGATGATGGATTTCCCCTCCGCTCTGGTATAGATGAGTTTCTTGGGGAATTCGACTTTATTGGCGCACCGTATATTCGGGATCGATTTCTTCCTCGCCTTTTCGCTCGATTGTTCAATCTTTGGACGGCGAACGGCGGATTCTCCATCCGAACTCATCGTATGTGCGAAATGGCCGCGCATTATTGGAGGGAGAAATACTGCAACTTCAAAGGTGATGTGCATTGGTTGGGTGAGGATGCCTATTATACCGAGACTTTGCTGAAGCATGAGTGGCGGTACAACAGGACGATGAAGATGGCCGACAATAGGACGGCGTTGAAATTCGCCTACGATATCATCGTCCCGCAGCCAATTAAGGATCTCCCGTTCGGCTTCCATCGCGCCGAGACGTTCGTGGAATTTGTGAAAAGAGGATGGGTGGTATAGTCAGGAGGAGGAAAGATGGACAATGGTTATTATCATAACTATCGCAGGGAAGTGCTTGACATAGTCCCGAAAGGCGCGTGCAGGATTTTGGAGATTGGCTGCGCCGCAGGGTGCTTTCGGCTGAATTTCGGCGATGGCGTGGAATACTGGGGCGTTGAGCCCGTTGAAGATGCTGCCGAAGAGGCTCGTACTCGTGGCATAAAGGTTTTTGCCGGGACGTATGATTCGGTGTGCGGACAACTTCCAGATGAATACTTTGATGTCGTAGTCTGCAATGACGTGATTGAGCATATGCCTAACCCAGACGAGTTCCTCGTTTCTGTGAAAGGTAAGTTGGCTCCCGGTGGTGTGCTGGTCGGATCTGTCCCCAATGTAAGGTTTTGGGGTAACATGGTCAATTTACTCATAAGGCGCGATTGGAAGTATGAAGACAGCGGTGTATTGGATAAAACGCATTTGAGGTTCTTCACGCGAAAGTCATTGAAGCGTCTTTTAGAGAGTGCTGGCTATCGTATGGAGCTGTTGCGCGGAATTGAGTCCATGCGGATGAAGGTTCTAAAGGTGTTGTTCGCTCCGATACTCATATTAGCCGGATTCGACATCTGTGATATGCAGTTCGTAATAAAGGGAACTGCAATAAGGAAATTGAAATGAGACCAGACGTAAGTATTTGCATTCTAACATGGAACAGAGCTGACTTTTTAGAGGTTTGCCTTAGAGAACTTTTCGCCTCCATAACCCCCACATCTGAAGGCGGATTGTCAAGGGAGATACTGATAATGGATAATGGCTCGACTGATGCAACTGGAGAGATACTTGCTCAGTATGAAAGTCGGCCTGATGTTCGCGTAATACGACAGAGGCGCAATCTTGGTTTTAGCGCATACAAGCGTCTCTTTTATCATGCAAGGGGAAAAGTAATAATTGATTTGGATGACGACATACTAAAGTTCCCTCGAGACTTCGACAAGACCTTGGTGGATTATCTTGCGATTTACAAGGATTATGGTTTCTTGGCGTGTAATGTTGTTCAGAACGACAAGACAGACGGCAACAGACCGCGAGATGCTAAGTATGTGCCGGATGTGCGCGGGGATATGGTGGTGGAAGAGGGCCCAACCGGTGGGTGGTGTAGTGCCTTCAGAAGAAAAGACTACTTGCTTATCAAGTTGTTGATTTTTCTGTTTAGAATGGACGCGCGTACGCCAGAAGATGCTTATATAGCGTCATTATGTTTTCGTCTTCGAAAGCGCATCGGTATCATAAAGGACACAGTCGTATTCCATGCCTGCGGTCCAATGTATGCGCGAGAGTATAACCACCTTGATCGTGAGATAGAGAAATACACAAAAGGGAATAATCTGGAGTTTGCCCAGCGTTTTATAGATGAGAAGTCAAATTGATTCAGTTGGAAGACGAATTCAGTTTGCAGTATATTTTATGCCGTAGCGGCACGAGGAAACGGGGTGTGAGTTTTCCGATTGTGGACATTATGAAGTCCCTGGCAATGGCCCTACTTCTTATCGCGGTGGACAATAATCTTGAAGGGTTTGCGCCCCTCGGGACTGGTGCCGTCAGATTCGCAAATCTGCCTCTGTTGGACAGAATGTAAGGTGGGAATGAATCGTCAATGATTTCGGGGAGAAAACGCTCGGCGCTGTTTACAAATCCTCTACCGTTGGCAAGCATTTTCTCAATGCTGGACAATGATGTTCGCTTTTCCGTGTCAAACTCGGTATGTGCGATGGATTTCATCTTGCGCTGGATGGCCTCGACGCCGCCGAGGTAGGAGAAGTGCCATCCTGCAGGCTTCATGACCTTGGTTGGCTTCAGGAACCGTACGCGCGTGGCGGACGGACCTTGGTTGACCGCGGCGACGCAGCACTCCGTGTACCCGGCGCCCGCGTATGTCTTTGGATCGTTGAAGGTGCGCCAGGTCAGCACTTTGGTGCCGTTGTTCCAGATCGGGTAGGAAATGTTTCGCAGGTTGATGAAAAAGCAATAGGCCCTCAAGTCGAATCGTGTAACTCCGGCAGGATTTGCCGCGGCCTTCTCTATGTATGCCGGGTCGGGGATTTCATCCAGGTCTGAGATGAGAAGAATGTCGTCGTCCCCTATGTCTTTTGGAAGGCCGCGGACGATGGCGTTTCGCTGCCAGTTTTCACGTGTCCAGGCTTTTTCGCGGACGGGCATGTCTTCTGGCATGGGCGGGAAGTCGTTGACTACGATGTGGACAATGCGGTCGCTGAACTTTGCGAAGCGATCTTTGTTTTCGGCATAGTACAGAGGCTTGGGATTGCCAGTGTGGGTAAGCGTAGATTCGGCCAGTATGAATTTGTCCACGACCTTGTCGAGCGTATTAAGCCTGATTTCGAGGAGGTCGAGTTCATTGAAGAAACTGAAGCAGTCGTAGATCATTTGTCCTATCGATGCTTTTTGAGTGATGTGCAGCAGAGGGCTAAGAGGCAGGCGACGGCTTTAGCTGCATTGATTCCCGTCATCCAGCAAAGCATGGTCTTGAGCGAATAGACGTTGTGTGCAGTAAGGAACGTGGACCATGATTCCGGGATGTGGCCAGCAAGGTACCCGTGTCCTGTAACAAGGAGAAGCGCGGCAGGGTAGGCGAAATCGAGCGGCATGGACCACTTGAGGAAGCCGAAACGACCTGCCGCGATTTCCGCAGTCGTGTAAAAGCCATGGAGAGACGAGATGCCGGTAATGGAGATGAGCCACGGAACCGCCCACCAGTATGCGGCGTATTGGTCGCCATGCGGCAGAAACGCGAGCAGCGGTTTTGCGATCAGTCCGAAGAGAACGGCGATGGTGGCGCAGAACGCCATATTGACGCCAGTCGATTTTAGTATAAGCTTAGCATGCTCTCTATTGTTTTTCGCTAGCTCGGCGGCAAATGGAAAAAACGTGAAAATCATCGCGCCGTAGAGATATGTCGCTATCTCCGAGAATCGCGAGACCATGTAGTATCCTGCAGAATCGAGATCGGGAAGGCGTTGGCGGATTATGGTTGATTCCACAAGACCATAGAAGCCTGTCGCGAGCCCCCATGATAGAAATATTGCAAGAAGGGCAGAGAACTTCTTGAACGTTTCGTTCGTCCAGTACGGCTCGGCCTTGACGGAGAGCTCCTTGCGGAGGGCGAGGACAGATGCGGCGATGTTGAAGGCGGGCGTCGCGGCCTGGCCGACGAAGTAGCCGGTGATGGCGCGGAAGGGCATGGCGACGAGCATCGCGATGAGGCGCACCGGCGCGCCGACGATGCTGAGAATAGACTGCGCCTTGAACTTCTTGAGCGCCTGGAGCGCGTTGGAGTAGATTGGCGCGACGGCAGAGACGAACGACGCGGCGATGATGACGAGCCCGAGCGAACCTTCGACAATCCTGATGCGCTCAAGGAAGGCGGGGAGAAGGAATCGCGCTACGACGATGGCGACGAAGAGAAAAACTGCAGTCGCGGCAAATACGCCGCGCATCAGTGTCTTTAGCTTGCCGAACTCCTTGTTGATTGAAAGACGAGTCAGCTCATTGCGGAAGGTGTTGGCAAATGCGGCGACGGGAATCGCGAGGAAGTTTGCGAACTGCGTGAGCGGCATTACCGCGCCGAGTTCGGAAGGGTCGACGTACTTCGGAACGAGCCACAGTCCGACGAACGCGTTCAGGACGTCCGCCGCTCGGCAGGCGCAGAAGAGCATGAGCGAATACCACCAGAAGTCGCCCAGTCTCGCGTGAAGCTTGTCGAAAAGAGCTCTCATGCCGCGTATTATATCAAATCTTCGCGGCGGCTCGCCGCATTACTCGTTTGAGTATAGGGTGTCGGGGCGACGTTTTGCTACAATAAGGGCAAAATGAACCAGCGTACAAGGGCAGAAAACATGGAACGCATAACCTTCGCCGCGCTCGTTGCCGCAGCTTCAGTCTCCGCCTTCGCGGATGTCCCCGACCTCACCTCGTCGATGGAGGCCATGTGCAACCCAAACGCCACGCGCTGGACGGCGAGCCAGCCGCTGGCCCGCGCCGCGACGTCCTTGGGCGTTTGCGACGGAAAGATCTTCGTGAGCGGCGGCGACTGGGACGACAATCTCGGCCCATGTCCGATCTTCTCCGTCGATCCCTACACGGGCGCGTACGTGAAGGAGTTCGAATCCGGCACGGAATCGATCGACTACTTCCGCACGGACTCCGAAGGCTGCCTCTATGCGCCGTCGGTCGATCCGCGCGAAGGGCACGCGAACGAATGCAACGTCGCGCGCCGCAACGCCGACGGCACATGGACGGCGCTCAAAATCGCGCCGAACCGCTGGATTTCCGACGCCTACTACGGCACGCACACCTGGGACGTCGCATTCTGGAAGGGCAAGATCTTCACGGCCGGCTACGGCATCGGCGTCGGACCCGAGAAGACGACCGCGCGCCTGTCGGACGCGACGCCGCAGATCAATAGCCTCTACCGCGTGTACGCCAGCCAGTTCGGCGGCACGTTCCAGCGCTATCGGCGCTTCTATGCATTCCTCGCGTTCGAAGACGACATTTTCTGCTATCCGCTCGTGTATTCCGGCGTCGGCAACAACGAATACAGCAAGATCGGCTCCTATGACTACGAGGAATGGCGCTACAACGAAGCGACCGGCACGTTCGCCTGCACGACGAACGCCTTTTCAAACGTGACGCCGGGGCTCTCCCGGTCCGATCTGGCCTTCGTGTCCGATTCTTCCATGGACGTGCAGCTGTGGCATCCGACGGCGTTCAACGGGCGCGTTCTCTACATCGCCGGCACCCCCGAGATGACGACCGTGCCGTTTGCGCTCTACACCGCACAGAACGTCAACCACAGCGTCAAGGCTATGCGCGTCAATCTCGGGAGCGGCGTCTTTCCTTTCGACATCTTCGTCCACGACGACGTCGCGACCGTGCTCGCCGCGCAATACGACGACACGTCGAAGAAGGCCGTCAACAGCGTGTGGGAGTCGACGGACGGCATCTCGTTCACGAAGAAGTTCACCTTCTCGGGCGTGCAGTACGCGAACGCGATCGCCTGGTGCGATGGCGCGTACTTTGTCGCGATGGGCGCGCGCGAGGCCGTGAAGAACGCCTGGACGTTCACCGGCACGGACGAGGTCGGGAAGATCTACCGTATCCGCGATCCCGCTTATGCGGACGCGATTCAGGTTGTCGCCGAGAATGCGGAGGTGTCCGTTCCCGAGGGCGGCACGGCCGTCGCGCGCTTCAGGCTCGCCGCGAAGCCAGCAGCGTCCGTGACGGCGGCGGTGCGTGTTTCCGGCGGCGTGCCCGCAGTCTCGACGGATGTCGCGTCCGTCACGTTCACGCCGCAGGACTGGAACCAGTGGCACGAGGTTCCGCTCGCGGCGGAGGAGGACAATCTCGATTCGGAGATTCCGTCTATGCTTGTCTGCGGTGCGGGCGATCCGGCAGCTCTCCGTGCGGCGTCCGTGACCGTCACGCCGGTCAACAACGACATCTTTGTTCCGCTCACGACGGCGGATTCCGGCGCCGTGGCGACGAATTCCGCGACGCACGCGCAATACGGCGCGAACGGCGCGTTCGACGACAACCGCAGCGACACGAACGGACGCTGGCTCTCGACGAAAGCGGACCACATGTTCGTCGTCTGGAAATTCAACGAGGCGACTGCGGTCAACATGCTGCGGGTCTGGAACGGCAGCGATTCCGCAGGCGGCTACGCGAGTGCGTCTCGCGCGCCGAAAGCCTGGACGTTCTCCGGCTCGAACGACGGCGAGAGCTGGACGGCGCTCGACACGCGCTCGAACGAGACCGGATGGTCCGCGAGCGGCGAGAGCAGGATGTATTCGTTCGGCAATGACACGGCCTATCTCTACTACAAGTTCGACTGCACGGCGCTGAACGGCGCGAGCGACTACCTCCAGATATGGGAGCTCGAGTTCTATTATGTCGAAGGAGGTTCGTCCGGCGGTGACGAGCCCGGGGGTGACGAACCGGGCGGGGGCTCTGGCGGCACGACGGAGGATCCCGTCGTGCCGGATGACGGCATCGTCCTTTATGATCGGCTTATGATTTGCGGAACGAACAACACGCAGGGTTCTGGCGTGCACATTCTCACCGACTACGTGCCGAAGAGCAACAGCGTCGTCCGCGCCAAATATGCGTCGGACTCCGCCGCGAACTTGAACAACAACCAGTTTCTCTTCTGCTCGCGCAAGGGATCGGACAACAACAAGGAGGAGATGAAGCATTTTTCGTTCGCGCCGAACGTAGGCGGCAAGTTCCGCTTCGACTACTACGGCACGCAGCATGGCGCGAGCGCGACATTCACGGCGGGCGCGGACTACGAACTCGAAGTGAAAGACGGCTACGCGACCGTGACAAACGTCACCTCCGGCGGGACGTCGACCCGGCTTGGAAGCGGGCTCAAGTCGTTCGAGACTACCTACAGGCTGGCATTGTTCCAGTCGTATCTCGCAAACGACTCCGGCGAGCCGGGCAGCTGGTCGAATTCCTTCAGGGGAAAGTTCTACTACCTGAAGATATACGAACTCGAAGGCGGAGTGGAGGTTCTGAAGCACCACTTCGTCCCGTGCACCTCCAACGGCGTGGCGGCCGTCTGCGACATAGCCGATGCACGCCGCGTCTATATTCCCGTGGAGACGTCGGGCTACGCCACCGTGGAAGGCGCGACGGCGCTCGCTGCCGACGTGCCGGAGCCGGTGTTCGGAGGCGAGGGCGTGCCTGCGCCCGCGTTCGGGGTAGACTCCGCCTCGGGCGCGCAGGTGTTCACGTTCTCCATCGGCAACGCCGTGAAGGGTGCGCGCTACCGCGTCTACAGGACAGGGTCCCTGGCCGAGCCGTTCGAGCCGTGGGGCGAGGTCGTGACGGCGGGTGCCGACGGGGTCCTCGACTTTGCCATCGAGACGGAGGACGCTCCGTCCGGGTTCTTCAGGATAGAGGCAGTGAAGTAGGGCTCGCCAGGCGGCGCTGAGGTCGCGCGGAGGCTGCGCGGGGGTTGCGCGCACTGCGGATAAACTGATATAATAATCGGCACTTATGAAAATAATGCTGATTTCGTCGCTTGCGCTGGCGCTTGCGGCTCCGGCGCTCGCAGAGCTCGTCGCCTATCCGGAATACCCTGCGCAGATCGAGCGCGACTGGGCGTACGCAGTCCGCGTGACGCAGGGCAAGGTCGCGAAGCGCCTCCAGGTCTACAACCACTGCGAGAAGTCTCCGCTCACGCGGCGTGTCCGCGGCGGCGACGTGAACCGCAGGTTCTGCGAGTTCGCCTTCTCGGGCGATCCCGTGCGGGTCGACATCGTCGTCTGCGAGGACGTGAAGTCCTCCAAGGTCTTCCCCTCGCGCCTGAAGCTCAGGAGCGAGTTCAAGGTCGCGTCCTCCGGCGCGGGCGTGATTTCGGTCTGGCTGGACGAGCCGCACCACTTCGGCGTGCAGCTCAACGACTACGACAAGACGACGCTCTCCGTCTTCGTCGACAAGCCCGAGAATCCGGCCGACATTCCGTCGAAGGACGACCCGAAGGTCCTCTACGTCGACGGGTGGATGGACGCCACAAGCGAAAACGGCGCGCTCGCCGTGACGAACCGGTACAGCGAGATATACATCGCGCCCGGGGCGGTGCTGAACTCCCGGCTGTGGCTGGACGGCCCCGACCTGCGCGTGCACGGGCGCGGCATGATACTGGACCCGATGTCGGACATCTTCCGCTTCGACCAGCGGAAGAACAAGCGCTACGGGCTCCTGTCCGTCGGGGACAAGGCGAATGGCGTGGTTGTCGAGGACATCAAGCTGATCGACACGCGCACCTACAACTACTGCGCCTGGAACGGGACCGACGTCACCTTCAGGAACGTCAAGGCGCTGTCTACGATGATGTGCACGGACGGGATCTCCCTCGGCGGCAGGAACGTCACCGTCGACGGCGCATGGCTCTACGTCGGCGACAACGGGCTCGTCGTGAGCGGGATCCGCGAGCGCGGCAGGTACCGCGACATCGTGATCGGCACCTCCTGCAAGGCGGTCTTCCCGCAGGCCAACAACAAGGACGTCTGCATGGAGAACATCGACGTCTTCCGCGCGGACGAGGGGCTCGTGTGGAACAGCTACAACCCCGGCGACAAACAGCTGTCGCAGTCGTTCTTCTTCAAGAACATCTCCGCCGTCGACTGCAACCTCTTCTCGCGCTTCTTCGCGTGCGGCAACATGGGCGAGCTGCCGAAGACCTTCGGCTTCGAGAACGTGGCGATCCCTTACTCCACCGGCGACGACGACTGGAGGAAGACCGGGCAGAAGGGCGGGCATACCGTCATCGTCTTCGACAGGAACAAGCCCTTCGTCACCCGCAACTGCAGCGTCGCGGTCACCAACCTCTGGGTCGCCGGGCAGCGCTGCGACGGGTTCGCGCCGTCCGAGATCAGGGGCGCCGAGAACGTCTCGCTGTCCGTCGTGAACAACCGCTCCACCTCGGCCATCCCGGCCGTGCCCGACCGGCACGAGGTCAACTGGACCTGTCCCTACAAGTGCTGGATCGGCGCGTCGCTCCAGCGCGACCTGCGCCGCGCGTCGCCCAGGAGGGGCGAGCAGCATCTGGAGGAGCCCGACGTCGGCGCGAACCTGCTCGCGGACCGCCGGAAGGAAGGGGACACGGGCTACGTACGCAGCGCCTGGCAGAGGTCCCCGTCGTGGTGCGCGAAACTCGACGCGATGGAGATGGACGGCGGCTCGCGAGTCTACCGCGTGAGCCTCTGCCAGAAGTCCGCGGGCATGTACAACGACATAACGGACGCATTCCTGCGCCGCGGCAACGGCACCTACCACCTCTCGTTCGAGGCGCGCGTCAAGAATGCCGAGGCGATTCCGCTCGTCGCGAACCTCCTCTCGAACGAGAAGAGCTTCCCCTCCGAGTTCATGCTCCCGAACGACGGCGAGTGGCATCGCTACGAGGCGGACGTCAAGACCGAGTTCGACCTCTCGGTAACCGAGCTCGTGGGCATGCACCTGAAATCGTCCGCGAACGACACCGCCGAGGAGATCGCCTTCAAGAACCTCTCGTTCGTCAAGGTCCAGTGAACCGGCGTGCGCCCATCTTCCTCGCCGCGGCCGCGCTCTTCGCGTCCGCTGTAGCGCTTTTCTCCGTCGGCGTCACGGGCGGGCACATCAGCATGGACGACTGGGGGTACATCTACGGGTGCCCGTTCGTCCGCGGCGGAATCACCGCGGGGAACGTCCGCGCCGCGTTCACGCAGCTCGGCTACGACGCGTTCTGGATGCCGCTGACGTTCATTTCGTACATGGCGGACATAACGGTCCTCGGCGGAGGGTGGAAGGTCCACCACGCCGTGAACGCCGTCCTGCACGGGATCAACGCCGTCCTGGTCTTCGCGTTCCTCAGGATGCTCGTCGCGCGCGTGCGCGGCGCCTCCGCCGCGGGGACGTCCGCGTGCCTTCTCGCGGCGTTCGTCTGGGCGGTCCATCCGATGCGCGCGGAGGCCGTCACCTACATCGCCGCGCGCAAGGAGCTTCTCTGGGCGCTTTTCGCGCTGTGGGGGCTCATGCACTGGGTGCGGCGCGTCGACGGCGGCGGGTTCGGCCACTGGCTGGCGGCGTTCGCCTGCTGCGTCGCCGCGTGCCTCTCGAAGCCGACGGCGATGTGCTTTCCGCTCCTCGCCTATGCCGTGCACCAGCTGGTAGCGAGGAGGCTGTACGTGAAGGTCCGCGGATACCTCCCGTTCCTCGCCGTCGCCTTCTTCGTCGGGCTCGTGACGCTCCACGCCCAGGCGAACCCGATCGGCGCGGAGCGGCTCGACCTCTACGGGGAGACGCTTTCGTGGCGGCTTCTCAACGCCGCCGTCGCGTTCGGCATGTACATCTGGCACTTCGTCGTCCCGTTCGGCGTCCACTTCGACTACCGCGCCGTATTCGGGGGGCGTCCGGTCGACCTTGCGCTCGGGCTCTCGGTCCTGGGCGCCGCGCTCGCCGCGGCG
>JAFRJH010000262.1 GCA_017432385.1 Kiritimatiellia bacterium | reverse complement strand
CGCGTTCGTCTCGGGATAGGCGACCTCGACTTCGAGCACGTCGCGCCAGAGGTCGTGCCCTTCCACGCAGAGCGGCGAGACGAGGCTTTCGAGCGGCAGGTCTGCTACGTCAGTCGCTTCGTCCGCCCTGTGTTTCTTCCAGTCGGGCGTCCCGTCGCCGTCCGCGTCGGGTCCGCCGAAGCTGACGAACCGGAGGTCGTAGACCGCAAGGAACGTGTTGACCTCCCAGTTGTGCCAGACGAGGCGGAACTCGTGTTCGCCGGCCGGGATCTCGGGGAGGAAGAAGAACGCCTCCTCGCTCGTCCCGTAGGGCGCGGAGACGACCTGCCGCGCGACGAAGAGTCCGTCGACGAAGAGCGAGAGGTCGAACGAATCCGTCTTCGCGTAGAAGTTGTGCTGTGCGACGCGCACTGCGAGCGCGTCCGCGCCGCCCGCGGGAACGGCGAGGTTCCATGTGAGCGAGCCCGCGCGCTCGGCGGCGTAGGCGACGCCTTCCGCGTCCGTGCGCCACGTTCCCGTCGATGCGGCGAAGGAGGCACCCGCAACCGTCGGCCCGGCGGCAACCGGCGTCCAGTAGATGTCCGCGACGAGCGGATTGCCGCGCGTGTTGCGCACCTCGGCGTAGTCTGACGCGCCGTCGCCGTCCGTGTCGGCGACGAGCGGATCGGTGCCGAAGCGCATCTCCTCGATGTTGACGAGTCCGTCGCCGTCGGGGTCTTCGAAGGCGTCGTTTATGAACGCGGCCGTTCCGTTCGCGAGCTCCCAGGCGTCGGGCATGCCGTCGCCGTCGGTGTCGGGCGAGGCGGGGTCGGTTCCGGCGCGGAACTCGGCGAGGCTGGAGAGTCCGTCGCCGTCCGGATCAAGCGCGGCGTCGGCTGGGTCGAGCGGATCGAGGGCGAACTTCTCCTCCCACCAGTCGGGCAGGCCGTCGCCGTCGGAATCGACCGTGCCCGCCGCGTGGAAGAGGCAGTTGGCTGGGACGGCCTCGCTCGACGACGCCCCGTGGCGCTTCCAGAGGAAGGAGAGCCCTGCGTCGCCGATGTTCTCGTAGTACTCGATGCGGACGTCGTGCAGACCGGGCGACAGGAGCACTGTCGCGGACGCGGTCTGCATAATGTGGTTGCCGTCGTTGTCTACGACGGGCGAGCCGTCGACATAGAGTCGCGACCCGTCGTCCGAGCGGAGCGACAGGGTGTAGACTCCGGGCTCCCGCACCATGAGCGCGCCCTCGAACGCGGCGGCGAAGCGGTTCGTCAGCGCTTCGGGCGCGCCCTCCCATGCAAGCGCAGACGAGGGGAAGGAGACGCAGTCGACGACGCCGGTCGACACCGGCGACAGCGGCGAGAAGTCGGGCAGCGCCAAAAGCTGGGTCGCGAACTGGAAGTAGGACACGGCGAGCCCGGGCGCGAAGCCAGCGGGCCACGGCTCGACAAAGACCTCGGCCGCGGTCTCGGAGCTCGCGCCTTCGCAATCCGTGGCGACGGCCCGGAACCGGTGCACCCCCGACGCGGGGGACTGGACGGCGTACGACGCCTCGCCGCCCTGCGCAACGCCCAGCAGGACGTCGCCGTCGTAGAGCGCGACCGACTGGACGGTCCCGTCGATGTCAGTCGCCGAGGCCGCAAGGACGATTCCAAGCCCCGCCACGTACGGGCCAGGGGAAACGGAAAGCGCGGCAAGCGGCGGAAGGTTCTCGGGAAGATGCCTAAGCGCGGATGCTGGCACAGGCCCCTTCGCGATGCCGGGACCGCTCCATGCGAGGGAGAGGACGGCGTCGCCGGTGTTCTCGTAGTACTCCAACGTAACGGGGTGCCATCCGGCGGCGAGCTGAAGCGAGCCGGAGCGCTCGCGGGCGGAGTGCGGCGCGACGTCCGCTGTGATCTGCACGCCGCCAACGACGAGCCTGGAGCCGTCGTCGGAAGTGACGTAGAAAGTGTAGTTGCCCGAGACGGGAGCGAGGACGAATCCGGAAATGCGGCATGCAAAGCCGTTGCCCCGCTGCTCGACGGCGGCAGGCCACGATCCGTCAGCATACGCCACTGTCTCCGCGGCGCAGACCGCGAAAGGCTCAAGCGGCGCGAAGTCGGGGATATCCGCGAGGTCTGCGGAGGTCTTGCGGAACTCCGCGCGCAGGCCCTGCCGCGCAAGACGCGGGTCGGGCTCGAAGAAAACGGGGTCGGAGCCGAGCGAGAACTCCAGCGCGTTGGAGAGTCCGTCGCCGTCGGGATCGAGCGCGGCGTCGGCGGGGTCGAGCGGGTCCAGGCCGTGCGCGGTTTCCCATGCGTCGGACATTCCGTCGCCGTCCGTGTCTGGCGAGAGGGGGTCTGTCCCCGCGCGGTACTCGGCGAGATCGGGGAGTCCGTCGGAGTCGAAGTCGCCGGAGCCGTCGCGTCCGAGCGAGCCGAAGGCGGCGAATTCCCATTCGTCCGGAAGCGGGTCGCCGTCAGAGGAAAGGCCGAGGGGGCGTTCCGTCGAGAGCGAAACGGCATCTACGCCGCCTCCTCCGGCGAACCCTATTTCGGAAAGGCGCGGCGCGTTCCCGCGCATGGCCAGGCCGTCGAACACGCATACGCCGTCGACGTAGAGGTCCCAGCGG
>JAFRJH010000261.1 GCA_017432385.1 Kiritimatiellia bacterium | reverse complement strand
GTTCGCTGACTTGATATAATAGGTTATTATACCAAATTCGACCCTCTGGCATAAGCCCGAAAATTCAGCGATGTCAGCCGAAGAACTTGCCGATCTGTCTGGCATTGTACGTTCCCGACGCGATCTGGTTGAAAGGTTGAAAGTCTGTCTGCCATGTTTACACGCGAGCCGCCGAAAGGTTACAGAAGGTTGCCAATACCAATGTTGCCAATTTCCAGTATGAATCCTTTCATGCCGCAAGGATCCTTCCCGCGCGTAAATCACACCTGCAAAAGAGGTTCGGAGCCGATGGGCGACGCAGAAGTCTCCGACCGCACGGCGCCGGAACGATAGTCGGCGAGAATCCTGCGCCAGGCGGCGGCGATGTTGGCCATGTTGCCGATCGCGGCGAGAGCCGACTCCGCGTCGATCCTCTCCATCCAGTTGTATTTCTGGAGATGCAGCATGCCGTCCGCCGGATTCACGGCGAGCGTGGCTCCGCCCGTGCCCTGGTAGAGGAAGTTCGCCTCCATCGCGGACGCCAGAATCCCCTCCCGCCCGTCTGCGGGGATCTCGCCGACCTCGGCGCGGACGAGCAGCAGCTCGCCGGCGTCCTGTAGGATGACGGTCTCGCCGTCGATCTCCAGGGCGAACGCGCCGCCCGCGTCCTCAATCTCCACGCCGAGGCGCTTTCCCAGCACGTCTATCAGTTCACCAAATGTCACCTTTCAACTTCTCAACCCTTCAACTTTTCAACCTTTCAACTTTTACACGCCGATGTCGATCGGGTAGGAATCGTCGCCGGCCATCTTTAAGGCGTCGTCCTTGACGGCTTTGACAATGGTCTGCTCCCCCGCGAACAAGCCGAGCCCGAGCTCTTTCATGGATATGGCCTTGACGTCGATCATCAGTTTGGCCTTGGAATTGGCAAAGGTGGTCGAGAGCGCGTCGAAGTTGTCCATCAGCGTCGACATCACGGCGTTCGCGAAGGACGCGGGCTTTTGCGTGGTCTCGAACGTGCGCATCGACACGAGCTGCTGTTCGTTCTCCACGATGCCGTCCATGACGGCCTTGACGGCCCGGGTGTAGCTCGCCGCGTAAGCCTTCAGCGCTTTCGTCTTCGCATCGGGCGTCTGGGCGGCGGCAAGATCGGTCCGCAGTTTTTCGAGCAATTCGCCGTCGAGGACGTCAACCTGCACCTTGAACGACTCGTTGTGCGCGGTGTCGAGGTTCGCCCTGAGCATGTTGTTGAGTTTGCGGGCCTCTGCGACCGGGTCTTGGGACTTTTCAAGGCGGTCGAGGACTTTGTTGAAGTATGCTCCGCCGGTCATCAGACTCGCGCTCGTGTCGAGCGGGAATCCGCCGAAGCCCGTTTTGTCCGCGAGGCGGTGGAGGTAGGAGGAAACCGGCACGGGGTTGCCGTTGAGCTCCACGGTGGCGACTTCGATGTCGTCATCCACCTTCTGCCGGCCCTCCGCCGACGTGCGGTAGTCGAATGCCATGCCGACGATGTCGAGTTCGTCGCGCTCCGGCGCGGGTTCCTGCCTGACGAAGTCGTCCGCCGTCTCCAGCAGGAGGCTCGTCTGGTTGACGATCGTGTTCATCTCGCTGAGCGTGTTGGAGAGGCGCGCCATCGACTGCACGAAGCAGTTGATCTGCGGCGGAAGTTCGAGCCCGAGCTTCTGGAGTTCCGTGACGGCCGCGTTGAGGCGGTACACCATGTCGTAGGAGAAGCGCCCCATTCCGAGGATGGAGTCGAGGATCGCCTCCGCCTTGGCGCGGTTCGCCTTGAGCGCGGCCTTGCCTTCCGGCGAGAGAAGCTTCTCAAGTCCATCGAGGAAGAAGGTCTTGTCGCGGAATGCCGCGCCCATGATGATGCGCAGCAGCTCGTGGCGCTCGTCAAGCAGCACCTTCGGGCGCTGCACTTCGACCATTTCGCCTTCTTCGTTCTCCTCCTGGACGGTCTCCATGACCTGGTTGCCCTGCGCGTCCAGCTCGTAGTGCGTCTTGAGCTCGTAGAGGTTGCCGAAATCGATGAACGTGATTCCCCCGGGAGCGACCATCAGGTTTCCGGCGTGCGTGTCGCCGTGGAACTTGCCGCTGCCGAGGAGCGCCTCGTGGAACCACACCTTCGTCGCCTGGACGAGCAGCTGCTGCGCATCCTTGATGTCGCTGTAGTTGGTGCGGCACCAGTTGATCATGTTGTTGATCTCGCCGCCGGTGGCGTTCGGCTTCACGACCGGCACCTGCTTCGGCTTGCCCGTCTTTGGATCGACCGGGCCGTTCTTCCACTTGATGCGCCCCGTCGATGGATCCTGCTCGAACACGGCGGAGGCCGCATTGCGGATTTCGGAGATCTTCGTCTTGAAGAACTTGTCGACCGGCTTGCCGAGGGCGACTTCCGCGACCATGACGTCCTTCTTCGGCGCGACTACGGTCGAGAGCTTCATGGACGCCACTTTCTTCGTGATCAACCTGAGCGGATGCCCTTCCGTGTTCGCGATGTCGTAAAGTTTTACGCCCTCGTTGACGTTTTTCGCCTCGTTGCGGAAGTCGAATTCGGTCATGTACTGCTTGAGCTGGCCCTCCCACGTCTTGGCCATGCCGGGGCCGATCTTCTTGGCGGCCTCGGTGAATATCTCCGCCTCCGCATTAACGCGGCGCTCCGCGTCGTGGCGCATGATCTTGACCACGAACTGTCTGGGCTGCTTCTCGCCCTTGATCTTGAAGGAGCAGAGGAACGCCTCGCCGACCGACGCCGCGCCGAGCGACTTCTTGAGTTCGATGGACTCGATTTCCTTGCCGGCGCCCTTGCCCTTCGATTCCTCGATCATCTGCATGAAGTGCGCCTGCACGATCTTGCGCGGAATCGGAGCGAGCGAGCTCTTCATGTCCTCGAGCGCGTCGGCGTAGTCGCCCATGATGTCGCGCGGGAGACCCTGCATCATCTTCTGGAGAAGCGGGCTCGTGCCCTTCAAGATCGCGCCCGTGAACTTGTTGACGGCTACCTTCTGCGCCGAGACGAGCTTTTCGGGATCGTTCTGGAGACCCGAGAAGTCGAACGTCTGCGCGTAGCGCATGGCGGCGGCGAAGCACGAGCGCTTGTCGGCCTTGCTCAGCGACGTGAAGTAGCTCGAGATCACCTGCCGGAAGAACCCGACCTGTCCCGGGCTGTCGGAGTTGGCGGCGGTATCGAGGATGGCGTTGAGGCTCTTGTTCTTGAACTGCGCCTTGAGCTGGTCTTCCGTCAGATCCTTGTAGGGATCTCCCACGATGCCGCCTTGGGCGTTGACGTTCGCGTTGCCGACCTTGAAGACGTCGTTGATGAAGAGCTGGATGCTCTCGCAGCCTTTGTTCGCCATCGACAGGATGATGTTGTCGAACTTGGCGAGCTCCGCGCCGGGCAGCTTTTCGGCGTCCTTGAGAAAGGCGGAGAGCTGCTCTACGAAATTCTCCTCCGTCGCGGCCGCGGCGAAATCCTTGCCGGTGGCCTTGACGAACGCCTCGGCAAGAATGTCGACCATCCTGCCGAGGCCGTCCTTTACGGCGCCCGCGATCTGCTGGGCGCAGGCCGTGTCGATGATGGCGGGGTTCCTGACGATTTCGGCGAGCGCGACGACGTTCTTGCCGTCCGCGAGCATCTTGCGCATCGCCTCTCCGGGGCGCGTGGCGGAGACATCGCCGACCATCGTGTCGTCGGAGAATACGAGGTTCGCCACGAAGTCCTTGATGGCGCCGACGCCGCCGATGTCGCCCAGCGCCTTCGGAACGGGGGCCTGCACAGGCACCGGCATGGCCTCGACGACCTCGTTGATGTCGCCGACGATCGGCGCCTTGACGACGAACTCGCCCTCGCCCGAACCCGGCTTCTCCAAGGGGACGTTCGCCACCTTCTCGAGCATCTGCTTCATCTCTTGCGGAAGCGAGGCGTTGTCGCTCACGAGCTTCGCATGGTAGTCGTCGAGCATCTTCTTCGAATCGGCGATGTGCTCTCCGCAGATGACGCGCTCGGCCATGTCGACGAGAATGCCGGTGTTGTAGTCGCCATGGACGAGATTGACGGCGTCTTCCGCCCTGTGTTCGAGGACAAGGCAGGCGAACTGGCGCGAAAGACTGGATCTGTCGCTTGCGACGAGCCCGCCTTCGAGGTCGTTGTCGTAGAGGGCGTTGAGGACGTTCTTCGCGGCAGTGGAGCCGAGCGTGTCCTTCTCGTTCACCACCTTGCCGAGAAGCCGGGCGAGGAACGTGTCGGCGTCCATGCCGAGCGATACCTTCGTCGCGAGGTTGCCCGTGCCGACGACGGCGGAGATTTTCCCGTCGGAGCCCTTGACGAGCTTCACGCGGGCGCCGGCCAGCATGAAGGAGTCCGTCTCGCGCACGCCGGCAGGGAGCATCTTGAGCGCCTGCGAGACAAGGCCCTGGAAGGAATTGACGAGCGCGGTGTGCAGCTTCTGCCGGTCGTTGACCGCATTGTCGCCCGTGCAGCGCTTGCCGCGCACCGCGTCAAGATCCGCAAGGGAACGCGAGTCGGAAAGAAGGCTGATCGCGTCCGTGACGGCAAAATCGACACCGGCGTTGCCGCGCGAGGTGTGGGCGGCCGTCGCGGCGGCGTTCACATTGTCGCGCCATCTTGCGGCCTTGGCGCTCATGTTCGCCGTCGCCTGGCCCGCCTGCCAGTCCTCGTAGGAGATGTCCGCGTGCGAGGCTTTGGTGAAACCTCTGCCCTGGTTGGCGTATTCGTCGAGGATCGAGCGCACCTGCGCCCGTGTTAGCGGGGTGAAGCGCGCTTTCAGGAAGTCGTCCCGCTCTTCCTTGGTCGAGAGGATTCCCGTCTCCGCCGGAAGGCCGAGCTGCTTTCTGATGGCATTCAGCGACTCGGCTTTCACGCCGCCCTTCTGGAGAGCGTTCAGGAACGCCTCCTTCACCTCGAGGATGCGCTCGGGCGAAAGCTCCACGTTGTTCTTGGAAGTCTTCCATACGTGGTTGTTGACCTTGACGAGCTCGGCAGTGCCGTTCTCGTCCGTCCTGAAGTCGATTTGCCCGGCGTTGTAGCTGCCCGACGCGATGCGGTTGAACTGCGCGAGGCTGATGTCTGGTAGTGCCATCGTCGTGATCCTTTCTTTTTCCCTTACTGCACTCTGTATACACGTTAAATCTGAAAAGGTTTCATCATCATACCGCTATCCGTAGCTCCGCCTGCGAAACGAGGTTCTCGCTCTCCGCAATCGTCCTGCGGATGCGCGCAAGATACGCCTGAACGTCTCTGTCGCCGTTCAACATTTCGCTACTCCTTCCGGGCATGCGCGACGAAGGCCCGCAGATGCCGTCTGCGGTCCATCCAGCGGACTGCGCACCGCGCATATCGCCGCCAATCAACATCATAGCGCAATTATACCAAAATATCAGCGGCGCAATCAACAGACATCATGAATTCGCGATAATTTTGCAAAGATTTTGACTGCAAGCTGACCGCGTTTCCAGAGCATAATTTTGGTATCAGGTTTAGCGCGTGTTCCGCAACTGCGGACGACTCGCCGCTATTTCGCGTCAAAGACGAGCGGGATCCGCTGCCTGACGGCAGCAATCTCTCCGCGCCATGAATGACGCGGGATCACGGACACCTAGCCTTACGCGCGTCAAGGTTGGGAATCCGGCGATTCATCGCCGGATCGCCCCAAAGCAATCAGCCGCGCCCAATCGTTGTTTAGGTGGCAGTTGACGTAGTTGATCGGTGTTGACGGCACCGACTCAGGGAAGCCCGACAAAACAAGCGTTTTGCTCTCTGCCAGGCGTTTGACGGCTACGCCATGAGGCTTATACCCCTTGAGACCATAAGGCAGCAGGCAGATCACCTTTGCTCCGGCAATCTCCAATACACCCTTTGCGACTTCTTTCTCTCCGGGCGAAACAAAGCCGCCGATCAAGGTCGCGCCGCCCTGCGCCAGCTCAAGATAGCGCGACACCTCGGCCGAGCGCTCTTCTTCGGTGATTCGCCGATGAACGACAACCGGCTCGAGCCAAGGCGCGTCAAGAAGCGACCTGTCGCCGATTGCCGTCCAGGAAATGCCGCGGGGCAGGCGCGAATGTCGAAGCGCAAAGTGCTTGCGGAAGAAGTCGGGGTGGTCGCGTTTCCATTGCCAGCGAATCGGATTCGATTTAACATACTGCGTATAACGGTCAAGCTCATCGCCGGAGAAGGAAATGAAGTCATGAAAATTCTCCTCAAAGAGACCGAGCGTTCTGTCCCCAGAAAGATCGCGAACAGCTTTCGTCGCCCGCGCCTTGAAGCGCCTTATGTGCCATCCAAGCGGATGCGCGCTTCGGCGGCGAAAGACGATTATGGCATGAAAGTGATCTGGCATAATCGCGCAGACGCGCAGGTCGATCTCCGGCGAATCGGTGCTCATTTGAAGATACGCCTTCAAGACAATCTCCCCAAACGGCAGAAGTTCGACTTTCCCACCGACAATGCGCGAGAGACAGTTCCGCCTCGGAGCGGTGTTGATCGTCACGAAGTAATATCCCTCGTGATAATCATGTCCCATCATTCGCGCATAATGCACAGCCAATTCCTTTTGCTGTTGAGAACGTCATATATTCTTGATTGGAGTATTATATCATACTCCCAATATGCGCCACACAGCGACAGAAAACCGCCGCGCCAACAACGGGCGCGGCGGTTTCAGACTAACGTTGCTGTGCAGCGGCTTGCTCCGCCTTTTCCCGTTCCTCGCGTGCTTTCCTCAGCTCTTCCTGAATCTGCTCAAGTTGCCGACGTTGTTCTTCAAGCTCCGACCGACGCTGCCGCTGCTCCTCCTGAGCCCGCAGTTCCGCCTCGCGCCGCCGTACTTCCTCCTCCCGAATCCGATCTCGCACAAGGCGCCTCCTGTTCAGCAAAGAAGACCGTGGTTCCGCGCTTTCAGTTTGCGTTTGGCGACCGGCATCTTCCGCGTCGAAGACCAGCGGGATGCCGAACCAATCCTTCATGCCCGCCCAGCTCTTCGCGTTCGCCGGAACGTGGATCGCCTTGAGCTTGCCGCATTTCTTGAATATTTCGTTTGCAGCTTCAGGGCGCTCGCCGAGCATCGTCACCTCGGCCAGCTCCCCGCACCGCCCAAATGCATGCTCCTCAATCTTCTTCACGCTCGACGGAATCGTTACCGACTTAAGTCCTACACAGTCAAGGAATGCAACATCCCCAATGTTCGTGACGCCCTCCGGAATCGTCACCGACGTCATTTCCTTGCCTCCAGCAAGCGCCCATCCCCTGATGCTCGTAACGCCCTTCGGTATCACCACTGCGTTCCGCGGGTTGGGCCACATCACCAGTTCAGAGCAATCCTTCGTGTACAGCACTCCGTCAACCACAGTATAAGCCGGATTCCCGGAATCGACGTTGATTATCTTCAATGCATTGCACTCTGCAAACACCCCCTTGCCCATTCTTGCCACCCCGGCCGGAATCGCCACCGACTCGAGTTCGCGACATCCGCAAAAAGCACGATCCCCGATGCCCGTCACGCTCCCGGGCAACACGACGGACTTGAGCCCGCACCCGTTGAACGCATCTGCCCTGATGCTTTTAACGCCATTCGGAATCGTCACCGACTTGAGCGCCATGCACTTTCCAAAGGCGGCATACCCGATCTCCTTCAGGCTCGAGGGGAGCGTTACCGACTTTAGCCCTCCGCAACTATCAAAAGCCCACGTATCAAGATAAGTCACGCCTTCAGGTATCGTCACCGACGTCAGCTCTTTGCAATACTTAAACGCCGACTGCCCGATTTTCGTCACTTTGATATAATTCAATGTCGGAGGGATTGTAACATCTCCTGTCGGCGTTGGCGATACAGCGCAGACAGGCTTTCCGTCTTTCTCCGCCATGAGCGTCGCCTCATCGTTCTTCACGCGATACGACCATGTGTATCCGCCATAAGACTTCTGCCCCTCCACGACTTTAGGACGCCCAAGCGTTCCAGCTTTTAGCGCATCACTCTCGACACCAACCTTCTTCGCTTCGTTGAGAAGCTTGCGAAGCTCTCCTCTGTTCTCCTTCGACACACCGGACAAGGCAGTCTCGATAATGTTCGTGACACTTTGCGGCGGGATATCGGGTATCGCCGCCTTGAGGGAGTTCAACGTCTCAACAGCCTTTTCAAGATTGCCGTCCTGCACATAAAGGATGAATGCTCCCTTCATCAACAGCAGCCTTGTAGCGTCTATCTCGGCCTTGTCAGCAAGTTTCATCGCCGCAGCCGCGACTTCGGAACGCGTCTTCTTGCCGGCATCGAGCGCCGCCTTCTCG
>JAFRJH010000260.1 GCA_017432385.1 Kiritimatiellia bacterium | reverse complement strand
CGGGGTCAGGGCTCGGGTTTCGGGTTTGAAGTTTGATGTTTGAAGTTGAAAGCGCGCTGCCCGCGGCACGCACGGGAATGTAGAAACTACCAACTTATAGGCAAGGCTCCATCTCTCGCGTCTGACGTCTCACGTCACAGTGTTTGCTTGCGCATCCGGCGCGACGACTTGGAACGACTTTGGCTTGGCGGCGCGGCAGGGAGGCGGGAATTCGCCGTAGATTGCGGCGCTCTCGTCGAGAGCGCCCTACCAGGCTTCGCGACGATGAGATTGTTCCGGTGCGAAGCAGATGTAGCAATGGCGTCCCCGCCATTGCAGCGACGGCGAGACGCCGCCGCTACATCGCTATCACCGTCGCGAAGCAAGCCAACTCAAAAGCACGCTCGCCATCTATGCGTTAAATACAGTTGTTTGCAAAATGACAATATTGATGTTTTAGGAATGATACGGAGCGAGAGGGGATTTGATATAATACAGGCATTGAAACAAAGGAGGACCTGACATGCTGGGAAAGAAGATGGCTTTCGCCGCAGTTTTGACGGCAGTATGCAACTTGCCCCGTCCCGCCCTTGCGGACGACGCGGGGGTTCCTGCGCGCGATCTCATGAGTGACGCGTACTGGGCGATCTGGAGCGACGCCGAGCAGGCTCGTATCGACGCCGACATCGAGCAGAACCGCAAGGCCGACGGTTCGTTCGAGGTGGATGCGCCGGACGGGGCCGAGGTCAAGGTCGAGCAGCTCACGCACGCGTTCCGCTTCGGCGCGCACATCTTCAACTTCAACCAGCTCGGCTCGACGAAGGACAACGATGCGTACAAGGCGAGCTACGGAAAGGGCGGGCTGTTCAACCAGGCGACGGTGTCGTTCTACTGGTTCGACCACGAGCCGACGCCTGGCGCGTTCCGCTTCGGCGGCGACTACTCCGACACCGAGCGATACTGGAACTCGCTCTCGCGCGAGGAGGCGATGCGCGAAAGGTACTGGCGGCGTCCCGCACCCGGTCCGGTGATCGACTTCCTCCGCGCCAAGGACGTTGCGGTCCACGGCCATATACTCATCTGGGGCAACGCGAAGCCCTACTGGATATACGACTGGTACTGTCCCGAGAACGAGAAGCGCTTCATCGACGAACTCGGCATCCCGCGCCATTCCGACTACCTCGGCTGGGAGCCGGCCGGGCAGAACTGGAACATGGGCTTCATGGGCAAGTGGGCCGAGGCGTGGCGCAAGTCCTACAGGGGCCTGAAGGAGAAGGGCCTCGACGAGAAGGCCCTGGCGGAGAAGATCCCGGTCTTCACCGCCAACATGCGCAAGATATTCCGCAAGCGCGTATTCGACGTCGCGTCCGTCTACGCCGAGGCGGCGGACAGCTGGGACATCGTCAACGAAAGCGCCGGAGACTTCGCGAAGTACGGCAAGGCGCGCTCGGGGCTTCCGATCTGGTTCAGCTGGTACGGGATCATGCCGGGCGACTATCCGCTCCACGCGCTCCTTGACGCGAAGGAGGCGTTCCCCGCCACGACGAAGTTCGTGATCAACGACTCCAACATAAAGCCCTACTTCCTCGCACAAGTGAACGACCTCGAGAAGGAAGGTGCGCGCATCGACATCGTCGGCTGCCAGATGCACATCTTCAACACGAACGACTGCACCAGGCTCGTGAACGGCGCGACGAACGTGCAGTGGGTCGGCTCGCCGCAGATCATCCGCGACCGCCTCGACATGATGGCGAAGACTGGCCGTCCGCTCCACGTCTCCGAGGTCACGATCGCCGCGCCCGGCGAGGACCAGAAGAGCCGCGAGATACAGGCGGTGCTCGTCCGCAACATCTACCGCGCATGGTTCTCGCATCCCTCGACGATGGGCATCACGTGGTGGAACACGGTCGACGGCGCGGGAGTGGCCGGCGAGCCGCTCGTCTCGGGACTGTTCACGCGAGACATGGAGAAGAAGCCGGCGTACAACGCGCTCGACCAGCTCATCAACCACGAATGGCGCACTAACATCGACGTCCCCGCGAAGGGCGGCAAGGTGTCGTTCCGCGGCTTCCGTGGCCGCTACCGCCTGTCGTGGAAGTCCGCCGACGGCCGCGAGCAGTCAAAGATTTGCGATGTAAGGTAAAAAGCAGCAAGGCATAAGGGTGCCATGGCCTGCGCTCTGACGCCACCTTGCGGATCGCCGACACGAGCTTGCCGTTGGCGGTGCTCGTCGGCAGTATCCCCGTCGCGCCAGCGTCGAGAGCCCCACGAATGTCTTCGGCCGCTCCGAAGGAAGTCAGGATCAGGCATCTGCACGATGGTGCGGTTTCCGCCACGGCCGGGCTCCAGAAGGGCGCTTCCGACGACAGGATGTTCTACCGCCTCACGGTGGACGTGAAGGGCTGGTGATCTCCTGGCTGAATCAGGGCAGAACGCACCTCGGCTCCAAACTCCTTTCTTCGATTACACTATACATTAGTATACATCAAAAAGTATACTCCCGTGTAATTGTTCAAAGTGCTGTTGTTTTTGTAAAATAACAGCGTCACCGAAAGGAGTCCAATGAAAACTAAACGCTCGTTAGTTGCCGTGCTCATGTTTGTGTCTGGTATCGCCATCGCTGACGCCATTCAACCAGCCGCGGACTCCGCCCAGAATGCGGCGGCGATTCAGAATGCGATCGATGCGGCTGCCGCCATGTCGCCTGCAGGAACGGTCACGCTTGGCGCGGGGCTTTTCGAAATCAACGCGCAGCTCTATGTGACGAACGGCGTCACGCTAACGGGCCAGGGTTGGGAGAACACGGTCATCAGGCAGAAGACGTCCGGACAGCGCGTTGCGACGGTCGCGGGCGGAGCGAAGCTTGTCGGCGTCGCGGTGACGGGCGGCAAGACGGCGGCCAACTGGCATCATGGTGCCGGGGTGCTTGTCGAAGACGGCACGGTTTCCTGGTGCTGCGTCACCAACAACACGAGCACGGGGCGGAACATCTACGGCGTCGGCGTGTCTTTCAAGAAGGGCTCGATCGACCACTCCATCGTCGCCTTCAACCATATCGACTCCTTTACGAGCGCAGGAGGCGGCATTGGTGCTTACTATGATACGTCCAAGTCTTCCGAATACGGCTCTATTCTAGTCGATACGTGTCTCGTTTACGGGAATTCGATGGTTGCGAAGAATGGCTCAGGCGCGGCTCCCGAGGGCCGAGGGGGCGGCGTCGGCTTCAGCGGAACGCAGTTCTCCGATATCACGATCCGCAACACGACGATTTCCGGAAACTCCGCGAACCTCGAGGGAGGCGGACTGTACTTCAACACCCCGAACATGAAGCTCGTGAACTGCATTGTCTCGGGGAACACGGTGGGGTCCGCCGAGGACAATGTCGTCGGCACGCCCGCGTCCGCTTCCTCGAACAATCTCATCGGCGGCGATCCGGCGTTCGTCGACGCGGCCTCGGGCAACTATCACCTTTCCTCGAGTTCTACCGCAATTGGCGCGGGTGTGGCGTATGAGGGCATCGATGTAGACCTTGACAACGTTGCGTTTCTCGACCCGCCTTCCATGGGCTGCTACCAGTCCGGCGGCGTCGCGAAGGTTGAGACCCCCGTATTTGCTCCCGTGTCTGGCACCAGGTTCTATCCGTCTACGAACGTGACGATTACGTGCGAAACGGAAGGCTCGTCGGTCTACTATACGCTTGACGGGTCCGATCCGACCGATGCGAGCACGCTCTACACCGCTGCGATCGAGATTTCCGAGACGACGACGATCAAGGCCCGCGCCTACAAGACCGACATGGCTCCGAGCGCCGTCGTCTCCGCGACATACACGTACAAGGCACCTGCGCCAAAGCCGGACGGCTTCTGCAAGTGCGTCGAGATCACCCTCGCCACGAACCTTGCGGCAACTGCGATGACGACCGGTGTTCCTGCGCTCGTCAAGCTCAGCGAGTCGACGATTTCCGGTTTCGACTACGACGATTTCACCTTTGCCAACGGCGGCGACATGATGTTCACGGATGCTAACGGCGATCCGCTGCCGCACGAGGTTGACACCTGGGACGCGAACGGCGAATCGCTCGTCTGGGTGAAGCTCCCCTCGACCGCCGCGGGCACGACGATCACCATGTACTACGGCAGCAACGCGGTGACCGATGATTCGACCGATGTCTGGACCGACTACGTCGGAGTATGGCACTTCGACGTGGCAACCGCAGACACGGCTGCGAACTCATACGGAATGTATGCGAACTCGACGGCGACCGAGGGCATTGACGGGCACATCGCCGAGCATACGGTCACGAACGAGGCCGGTCGCTTTGGCAAGGGCTTCCGCACCAACGATTCGACTGGTTGGAAGGTCGGGAACTTCAACTACGGCGGCGTGTGGGTGAACGACTCCGGCGCCAACAGCCCGATCGATGGCGGAGAGAATTTCACCATCTCCGGCTGGTTCAAGCACGATCAGCTCGATTACTACTGGGACCATTTGTTCTACAAGCGCTCGAGGTCGGACAACGGAACGAGCGGGGCTTACGTCAACGCTTTCGCCATCGAGAGCAACAGCGGCACCGGCTCGAACCCGCAGATTAAACCTCGTGGATCTAGCGATAAAGGCAAGGCCTTGTTGAGCGAGAACCAGGGGCTCCAGAACACGTGGGCTTATATCACTTTCGTCTACGACGGAGCGGTAGTCCGCGTCTTCAAGAACGGCATTGAAACGGATTGGACGGCAATCGACACGTGCATCGACAACGACGCACCGCTCGTGTTCGGCAACAACTGCAATGTCGCGTTCGGCACGATGGGCGATGCCGCTTGGAACGGCTGGATCGACGAAGTCCGCTTCTCGAAGGGCTCGAAGGACGCCGCGTGGGTCGCGGCGGAATACGCGGCGATGAACGCGGGCGCGACTGACATCTTCACCTTCGCCGCGGCGCAGGATGTCGGCGACACGCCGCCGCTTGCTCCGATTGTGCTCGGCGAGGTTTCGGCGCGCCCCGGTACAGACTACAACGGCAGCGCCGTGACGCTCGCGTTCACGGGCGACATTCCTGCCGGTTCGACGGCGACTGCGGCGCTCGCGATTGGCGACGCCATCTATGTCGGCGTTATAGATGCCGCGAACGGCGTGGTGACTTTCGAAGTTCCCGCCGCGGACGCCACGGCTGGCAACACCTACGAAGGAACGGTTTCGCTCACAGTTGGCGGCGTCAACCGCACCAAGAACGTCGACCTCGTGCAGGGTACGGTCAAGGTCGACGAGGATCCGGACTGGATCAACGAGACGGCTGCGACGTTTGGATCGACGGGATCGTGGTCCGGCGACAAGGCGGAAGCTGCAGCTGGCGTAATCGTCGTGTCGAACGCGACGTTCACTGCGGCAACGGCTGCTCCTAAGGCCGCCGTCGTGACAGTCACTTCGACGTTCTGCTTCGGCGATCCATCGGACGAGGCCTTCGACATTTCTTCCCGTGCGGGCATCACGGTTGTGGATGTCGGCGGCGTGAATCGCTACGCCGTCCTGACGGCAAACGGAATAGCGACGAACCTCACCGTCGTCGCGAACACTGCGTCTGCGGCGGAAGTCACGGTTACGCTTGACGGCACGGCGAACACGGTCTCCTATTCCGTTGACGGCGTTTCGCTCGGCATGTATCCGATGACCGCCAAGGCGACTGGAGTCTCGACGGTTCGCTACGATGGCCTTGGCGTAGTCGCTTCGCTCGACGGCGCATACCGTTTCGATGGAATCGACGCGAACGTCGCGCAGGTCGGCGGTGTCGGGTATCCTACGGTTGCCGGAGCAATTGCCGCGGCGGGAAGCGATCCCGTGACGCTTCTCTGGGACGCGAGCTGGACTCCGGTTGCGACGGGCGACTACCTTTTCGCGACGAACGGGCACGCCCTTGCAATCGGCGGCGGCTTCGTCCATTCCGTCGTCGACAGCGGCAACGGCAGCGTCACCATCACGATTGCGGAGCAGTCAAATGAAATTGACCTGCGCATCAGCGAAGTCGGCAGCGCGGTGACAGATCCGTGGGACAACACCTCCAGCTTCGTCGAAATCTACAACAACGGCATGAATACCGTGGACATCGGCGGCTTTATCCTCCGCCGCACCCAGAAAGGCAAGACAAAGGACATGGCGCTTCCCGCCTATCAGCTCGCTGCCGGCGCCTACGTGGTCGTATGGGGCAGCGATGACAATCCCTACGAGAATCCCGCCGTTGTGGTTTCCGGGAATGTCATTCGCGAGGGTGTCATGAAGTTCAAGGCGTCAAACACTCCGATGATCGCTCTCTTTGACAATGCCAACAACGAACTGGATTCGTTCCAGATGGTCGCCGGCCTAGCGGACGGACAGTCGATGGGACCGTCGGCTGATTTCGACGGCGTGAACCTCTACTATTTCGGCAAGAAGAAGATCACTCCCGGCGCGGCAAACAACTACGACGGCGCGGCTGCGCTTGGCGCGGAATTCGTCTCCGAGGCGCACAGCGCCGACGAAGTCGCTCTGGACGCCGACCTCACGGTGACCTCGACCTGGGCGCCGCTTGTCGGCTCGACGATCGCCGGCGTCAAGATGTTCTACCGCCTCGCCTTCAGCAACGAGGTTGAAGTCTCCATGTCCGATTCGGGCGACGGCCTTGCCTGGACGGCGACGATTCCCGCGACGGTCTACGCGAGCGCCGCGCCAGGTTCGCTGATCCGCTGGCGCTTCGTCGCGACCGACTCGGCCGGCCGCACGACGAAGGAGCCGGCCTTCGGCTCGGCCGACAGCTCGCCCGAGTACTACGGCACGATTACCGCGCCTGGTTTCGAATGCGACCTGCCGGTGTTCCACCTCTTCGTCGCCGAGCCGGGCGTTGGCACGGACATCCCGGATGACCCGACTGACGATCCGCGCAACCTCGCCGCGATGGACATTGACTCGGACGCGCTTGCGCAGACCTCCGGATACCAGGACATGGAGATCGGGAGCCGCTGCTCGATCTACCACAACGGGCACCTTTACGACAACGTGTCGATCGACCTGCGGGGCAACACCTCGGCCGGGTTCCAGAAGAAATCCCACGGACTCAAGTTCAACAAAAGCGACAAGCTTGCCTATGTCAACCCCTACACCGGCGAGGCGGGGACGGTCCGCAAGACGAGCTTCACCTCCGAGTTCATGGACCCCTCGTTCCTGCGCCAGAACGTCGCGTTCCAGTTCATGAACGCGGTCGGCGTTCCCGCGCCGTTCCACTATCCCGTGCGCCTCCAGCGCAACGGCGAGTTCTACCAGCTCGGCTTCCATTCGATCCGCTTCACGGATGAAATCGTCGACTACTACGGATGGGACGACGACTGCGAGCTCGTGAAGAACGCGGGCTCCCTGCGTACCACGCTGTCCACCGCAGGGTTCGAAACCAAGATACCCGAGCAGGACAACGAGTCGCTCCCTACGGACAACTTCCGCGCGCTCGTGAGCGACCTCCGGTCGACCGACCGGTCCGTCCTCGCGTGGGACATCCTGAACATCCCGATGTGGATAAACTACATGGCCGCGACTCGCATCACCCAGGAGACTGACGACGTCTGGGGCAACCTCTGCGTCTACCGCCACAACAAGACGGGCACCTGGTGGCCAGGCGCCTACGACATGAACCTTTCCTTCGGCCAGTACTACAAGGAGGCTGGCTGGACGGACTTCTGGGGCGGAGAGATATCCGACGAGGACACATTCAAGTGCCATCCGCTCTACGGCGGCTCGCAGGTGCGGCTCTACAACAAGGGGACTACGGCCATCGCCACGGTCGGCGGAGGCTTGGACGTCAACTACAACGGCGCGTTCGACGCAATCTACGGCGACGCGAAGCTGAGGGGCATGCACCTGAGGCGTCTCAGGACGCTGATGGACGCCTGGCTCAAGGAGCCCGGCACGGCGCAGGCCGACACCCCGATCTGGCAGTTCTTCGCCGCGCAGACCAACGCCATGGCGGAGACCGCGGGCCTCGACCGCGCGAAGTGGAGGAACATCACCTCCGGAGGCGTCATCAACAACTGGGGCGGCGAGTACGGGAGGAATTTCCGCACAAACATCGTGGAAGGCGTCGAGGCGATATGGAGCAACTACCTCGTCCCGCGCCGTACGCACCTCTACGTGACGCACAGCGCGACGAACGCGACGTACGACGCCAACAGCGTGTTTACGGTCGTGGACGGCGGAACTGTCGTCTGCCGCAACGCGGGCATTCCCGAGTCGCAGCCCGCCGGGCTCAAGGTCCGCATTTCGCGCCGCGTGCTCGATGCCGACGGCACGAACACCTACATAAAGGTCGACAACCCGAACGCGATCTTCCTCGACGTCTCGGAGTGGACGGTCTCTGACGGAACGACGACTGTCGTGCTTGAGCCGGGTACGGTTATCCCGCCCGCAGGCGCGCTCTACCTCGTTGCGGACCGCAAGGCGTTCACCGCCGCTCACCCCCGCGCGCAGGTGCTGCTGCAGGGGAACATCAAGGCGGCGCTCGTCTCGTCGGATGCGGCGATAACGGTTACGGATGCCGACGGCGCAAATGCGGCGACCTACGGCAAGGACGCGTCCGTGCCCGGCGAGGAGACGATCACCGAAGACGCCGATCCGATTTCCGCGGAGCCGTCGCAGCCGGTCATCGGCTCGCGCACGGGCAGCGACGATCTCGTTGGAGTCTCAATCGTGAGGGGCGAAGGGGAGGACGACAATCTGTATTTCGTGATTCCGTTCGCGGCCGAAGCGGGCTTCACCTACACTCTCAAGACCTCCACGTCGCTCCTGACGCCGGTTGCGGAGTGGGATGCTGCCGCGGGCATCGCGCCTATTACCCTTGCGGTTGACGGCGACGCCGAGTTCCGTGTGCCCGTGAACGGCGCCGCTGCATTCTTCGCAATCTCCGTCAAGTGAGCGGAATTGTCGGATGTGTGGCGGTTTCAATCTCGCTGATCGAGAAGGGCCGAGGTTGGCGTCGGGTCTTTCGCGCCCGTCGCCTGCCTCGCTCGTCAGCGCCTTACCGACGAACGGAATTCATGCGTTTTCATCAGTGCCTTGCCGTTTTTCTGCATTTATCCAAGCCGAGGTCTCGTTAACGGAAAATCGCCTGTTTTCTGGTCTTCTTTGCTGTCTATGACAGGCGATTTTTTGGTATAATAGTATCCCGTATGTGGAACTACTCTGAAAAGATGATGGACCACTTCCGCAATCCTCGGAACGTGGGTAAGATTGAGAATCCCGACGGCACCGCCACAGTAGGCTCTTTGGCCTGCGGAGACGCGCTTCAATTCCAGTTCAAGCTTGGTCCCGACGGCAGGATCGCCGAGGCGAAGTTCCAGACCTTCGGCTGCGCGAGCGCAATAGCTTCCAGCTCGGCCTTGACCGAGATGGTGATAGGGAAGACCCTTGAGGAGGCGAAGAAGATCACGAACAAGGAGATCGCGGACTACCTTGGCGGGCTTCCTCCGCAGAAGATGCACTGTTCCGTGATGGGTCGCGAGGCCATGGAGGCCGCGATCAAGAACTACGAGACCGGCGAGAACGCCGACCGCAACCTCGAGGACACTACGCTCTGCACATGCTACAACGTGTCCGAGAACGAGGTTCGGCGCGTGATAGTCGAGAACCAGCTGACTACAGTCGAGGAGGTGACGAACTTCACCAAGGCCGGAGGCGGGTGCGGGAAGTGCAGGGGCAAGATACAGAAGATACTTGACGAAATCCACGGAGCGGCGAAATGAAGATCGGTTTCGACAACGAGAAGTACCTGGCCGAGCAGTCCGAGGAGATTCGCCGCCGCGCCGGGAAGTTCGGCAAGCTGTACCTTGAGTTCGGCGGAAAGCTCATGAACGACTTCCACGCCGCGCGTTGCCTGCCCGGCTACGACCCGAACGTGAAGCTGCGGCTGCTCCAGACACTGAAGGACCAGGCGGAGGTGATCCTCTGCCTCTACGCCGGCGACATCGAGCGCAAGAAGATGCGTGCCGACTTCGGCATCTCGTATGCCGACGACGCGCTCCGGCTGATAGACGACCTTCGGAGTCTCGGGCTCACTGTGCGCGGCGTCGTGATAACGCGCTACCAGGAGCAGCCCGCCGTGCAGCAGTTCCGGGCAAAGCTCGAACGCCGCGGCGTGAGGGTCTACTACCACTACAAGACCGCAGGGTATCCGGCGGACGTCGACAAGATCGTTTCCGACATCGGCTACGGACGCAACGAGTATGTGAAGACCGAGAAGCCGATCGTGGTCGTGACCGCGCCGGGCCCCGGCTCCGGCAAGTTCGCCACGTGTCTCGCGCAGATCTACCACGAGTACCGCATGGGCAATGTCGCGGGATATTCGAAGTTCGAGTCGTTCCCCGTGTGGAACCTGCCCCTCGACCATCCGCTGAACATTGCGTACGAGGCGGCGACGATCGACCTGAACGACAAGAACATGATCGATCCGTACCACATGTCCGCCTACGGCGTGGAGACGGTAAACTACAACCGCGACGTAGACGCGTTCCCGCTTCTCGTCGCGATTTGGCGCAAGATGACGAAGGGCGCCTGCCCCTACCGCAGTCCGACGGACATGGGCGTCAACCGAATCGGCTTCGGCATTGTCGACGACGAGGTCGTGCGCTTCGCGTCGAAGCAGGAGGTGATCCGGCGGTTTCTGCGCTATCAGTGCGCTTTTGCCGAGGGGACGACCGACCGGTCGATGGTCGAGCGCGCGAAGGAGCTGATGGACTCGCTCGGGCTCAGGACCGAGGACCGTGTCGTCGTCGAGGCGGCGCGCAAGGCGGCCGAGGAGGCTCAGATACAGGGCAAGGGCAAGGCCGGTGGAAAGATCGTCTCCGGAGCGGCGATCCAGCTTTCGGACGGGCGGCTCGTCACGGGGCGCAACTCCGACGAAATGCACGCCGCCGCGGCGATGCTCATGAACGCGGTGAAGACGCTTGCCGGCATCCCGGCGCAGATTCCGCTCATCGGGCCGAACATCATACAGTCCATCGCCCACATGAAGCAGGACATCCTGAAGGTCGGCTACACGTCGCTCAACGTCGACGAGGCGCTGATCGGGCTGGCGATATCTTCCACTAACAATCCCGCGGCGCAGATTGCGATGGAGAAGCTGAACGAGCTTCGCGGGTGCGAGGTGCACATGACGCACATCGTGACCCCCGGTGACGAGGCCGGTCTCCGCCGCCTCGGGTGCCGCTTCACGTCCGACCCGTACTACGCGACCAACGCGCTTTTCAACGGCGAACGCTGAGGGGCGGGGAGGTCAGACAGCGAGCCGTATGGACGAGACGCCGGGCGTCTTGCGCGGCTTGAAGGCGATGCCTCGCTCGATGTCCATGCACATCGAAATGACGTCCGCCCACGTCGGTATGCGGAAGTCGCGGTTCTTCACGAGCATGGCCTCCATCATCTGGCAGAACCCTTCGGAGAGGTTCGGCCGGTAGAAGCGCGGGTCGACGGCCTGCGAGCCGTCGTCGCACTGTGCTCGCATCATGTCCTCGTTGTCGCGCCCCGGGAAGAGGACGCGTCCGGTCGCAAGATGGTAGAGCGTCGCCGCGAGCGAGTAGATGTCGGCCCGGCAGTCGAGCTCGACGTCGCCGTACACCTGCTCCGGCGAGATGTAGGCGGGCGTTCCCATTACATGGTCCGGGACGTCCTGCCTGCCGTCCGCGAGGAACTTGAACGTGTGGCTGAGGCCGAGGT
>JAFRJH010000259.1 GCA_017432385.1 Kiritimatiellia bacterium | reverse complement strand
TGTAGATGCGGTCGTGGTCGCGGAGCGCGTCGGCGCGGCGCTTGAGGACGAAGAACGCCCCGCCTTCGCCGGGGATCGTGCCGTCCTGCGTCTGCGCGAACGGATGCAGCTCGCTGCGCGTCGAGAAGTCGACCTCGCCGGAAAGCCCCTCCAGGTAGTCGCGGCTGAGCGGCGGGGTGAGCGCCCCGGCGAGCGCAAGGTCGGCGTGGCCGGCGCGGAGGTCCTCCACGGCGTCCATCACCGTCGCCGCGCCCGTGAGCATCCCGGCATCCATGATCGTCGCCGCGCCCGCGAACGAGCACTCGCGCGCGATCCACGAGACGAAGCGGTAGCCGGAGCCGAGGAGGAACGACGCCGCGTTGGGCGTCGGAAGCGACTCCTTCAGCTTCTCGCGAAGGCGGTCAAGGGCCTCCTGCGGCGCCTTGCGCATGAAACGGCCGACGATGTCCATCGTCTGGTCGAGGAACGCCGTGTGCTGGAGCCAGTTCACGGTCGAGGAGTTGAACGGCGGCGCGTAGCCGCGGCGGACGGAGCCGCGGTACGGCGACGGAGACGGGAAGTAGATGCAAGCGTCGGTGAGCGCGTCGAACGCAAGCTGCGTCGCGAAGTAGAGGTCCTGGTTCTCGCCGGCGTTGAGCTGGCGCGGGACGTTCTGCATCGACGGCACGTAGGAGTAGCCGCTCCCGAGCTGGCCGAGCCGCGTCGGGTAGGGACGGTCGAAGACGTTCTTCTGCCCGATCGGCAGCTCCGCGATCTCGCCGGGGACCGTGAGCATGCTCTTCTGGGACATTATGACGTTCCACAACTCCGCCGGGGAATTGCATCCGGCGAAGCGGCAGCTCATGCCAACGATAGCGATTGCGCTGTCCATCAATGCTGGCGGAGAGAGAGGGATTCGAACCCTCGGTACGGAAATTAACCCGTACGACGATTTAGCAAACCGTTGCCTTCAGCCACTCGGCCATCTCTCCTGCTGTCCAAATCGTGATGGATAGTATATCAAATCCGCTGAACACCGTCAACGAAGACGGCAGACGGACGCCAGGAACGCGGATTGACGACCACGAGATCGGCGACAAAGCCCTTCTCGACCTTGCCGAGCTCGCGTCCCCAGCCCTGCTCGATCGCCTGGTTCCAGGAGGTCGTGCGGACGAGGTCCTTGAGGGGGATCCCGGTCACGTCGTGGACGTTTTTGAGCCCGTTGCCCATCCAAAGCGTCGAGCCCGCGAGATTGCCGCCCTCCACGAGACGGGCCTCGCCGTTCTTGAGGAGGACCTTGAGCCCGCCCATCTCGAACGCATAGCCGTCCCTGCAGTGCGAGCAGCGCAGGGAGTCCGTGATCATCTGCACGTGCGCGAGGTCGCGCTTCGTGAAGACGAGCCTGAGCATGTCGTCGCAGAGGTGGATGCGGTCGCAGATGACCTCGGTGTTGAGATCGTCCACGAGGAACCCGGCGCCGACCATTCCGATCTCGCGGTGGTGGAGCGGAGTCATCTGGTTGCAGAAGTGCGTCATGTGGCGGAGGCCGTTCCTGTACGCGGGCTTCAGGTCGGCGAGCTTCGCCGCCGTGTGGCCGCAGCTCGGGACGACGCCGATCTTCAGGCACTCCTTCGCGAACTTCGCGCCGCCCTCGGCCTCGACCGCGTAGGATATCTGGCGGACGGGATACACCTTCGATATCTCCTTGACCTCCTTGATGGAGGGCTTGCGGACGAACTTCGGATTCTGCGCGCCGCAGCACTTAACGTTGATGAAGGGCCCCTCGAGGTGTATGCCCGGCACCTTCGCGTAGGGCATCCCGGCCTCGGCGTACTTCCTCGCGTTCTTCGCCGCCTTCACGAGCTCCGCGTGCGAAACCGTGAGCGTCGTCGGCAGGACCGTCGTCACGCCCTCCTGGAGCTTCGCCTTCGCAAACTCAAAGACAGCCTTCTCGTCGGCGTCGCAGAAGTCGTACCCGAGCGCGCCGTGCGTGTGGACGTCGATGAAGCCCGGCATCACGTACTGCCCCTTCACGTCCACGACGGTCACTCCGGGCTCGGGCTTCGCGGACTTCGGTCCCTTGGGCAGCACGCCCTTGATCTTGCGGCCCTGGATAACGATGGTCGCGCCCTCCATGTCCACTCCGGGCGAGATCACGTGCGCGTTTATGATGACGGTCTTCTGCATCAGTTCGTTCCTTTCGTTCGCTGTATTTGCGGTACGGAACAGATTATACCATATTTGCGCGCCCAAAAGCGCGGATCAGGGCTTCATCCAGATGCACATGCCGACTTCGATGCGCGACTGGTCGATCATGTTGCCCGGAATGACCTTGTTCCTGATTGTGTAGTACGTGGTCGCGGAGGTCCACCTTGCGCCAGCTATCTACGCGGCCGTGCTGGACTTGGAGACCGAGCCCTACATCACATACCCCTGCGCCCTGCGATCGGCCACGGAAGTCGGCAGGGTCTTGAATTTCGGAGAAGGCGCCGCGGCCCTCGCCGGCGCAGGCGCCGGTGCCGCC
>JAFRJH010000258.1 GCA_017432385.1 Kiritimatiellia bacterium | reverse complement strand
TCGCGTCGACGGCGAGCGCCGGGCTGCAGATATACCAGTAGGCCGCGAAGGACGACATCCAGTAGTCCATCAAGGACAAGGCGGCCGAGTACCGCCAGCAGGGCATGAGCGATTCCGAGGCGATGAAGAAGGCGACCGAGGACGTCACGGACAAGTTCCTCACGGCCAGCCTCGTCCTCGCCGGCGTCTCGCTCGTGTGCGGCCTCGTGGGCGGCTTCGGCAGCTCGGCGGGCTCCGCCGCGAAGGTGATGTCGGTGATCCAGGCCGTCGTGTCCGGCGTCGGCATGGCCGGCGGCGCGGCCAGCGTGTTCATCAGCGACGCGGCGAACGACGCCAACTACGACGCGCAGGCGACGGAGGCCGAGATTCTGCGCCTGCAGTCGCTCCTGGAGAAGCTCAAGAAGTCGCTCGAGGAGGACTCGAGCGAGATCCAGGAGCTGATCCAGCAGCTGATGCAGGCGATGGCCGACCTCGCGCAGCTCCTCGAGTCTGCGGCCGAGACGACGGACGAGATCGCCCAGCAGGCCGGCGCCACGGCGTGACCGGCCGAGAACGAACGGAAAACCAGGAAGGAAAGGAACGCAGACATGAAGATCGACAGCAGCATGCAGCCGGGTCTCGAGTCGCTCTGCGCCGCGCTCAAGGACGTGGATGTCTCGAAGCTCGCCGGCGAGAACGTCTCCGGCGTCCAGATAACGACGAACGACACGGGTCTCACGATCTCGTTCGACATGATGGTCGACGGGGCGAAGGTGCCCGTGGTGCTCTCGGCGTCGCCGGAGCTCGAGGTTCCGGACGGCTCGGCAGACGCGGAGGCGCTCGGGGTCCTCATCGACAAGCTCGGCGCCCTCGACACGACCGGGATGTCCGCCGAGGAGGCGGAGCAGTTCATGAAGGACGTGATCGAAAGCGTCGTGGCGAAGATACAGGCGAAGGGCGGGCTGGAATCCCCCTCCGCCCCCTCCACTACGGGGGGCGCGACGCTCTTCAACCTGCTCGAGATCCTTTCGCTTCTCGTCGAGGCCGGGCAGGAGATGAAGAAGGTCGCGAAGGAGATCAAGGCGTCGGACAACAACCTGCAGGCGCAGTCGTACGAGCAGCAGGCCGACAAGACGGTCGCCATGGCCGAGTCCGCCAAGTCGCTGAACCAGAAGTACACGATCATCTCCGCGTGCATGATGGTCGCGTCGGCGGCGGTCTCGATCGGCGCGGGCATCGGCGGCGCGGGGAGGGGGAACTTCGCCGACACCAAGGCGAACGGCGTCGCGGCGAACATGGCGAAGAACGTCATGACCGAGCCGACGCCCGCGGCCCAGGGGGCGGATCCGATCGTCATAGCGACGAAGGACGGCGTGAAGGCCCAGGCGGCGATCGGCAACGACCGGGTCGACGCGATCAAGAACGACTTCGCGAACAGCCCGGAGATCGCCGCGGCGAGGAACGGGTACCAGACTGCCCTGCAGCAGCACGGGGCGGGGTCGCCGGAGGCGGCGGAGGCGAAGTCCGCCTACATCGAGGCGGTGCTGAACGTCAAGGGCAAGTACGACACCGCCTACATCGGCAACCCCGACAGCCCGCAGGCGAAGGCCGAGATGACCGTCGCGAACGAGTTCGCGATGCGGACCCTGAAGAACGACACGGTGTCCATCCCCGGCCAGGGGGAGGGCGCCGCGCCCGTGCAGGAGAAGGTGCTCAACTCGTCCGACTTCGGAAGGCTCCGCGGCGGCTTCGAGAAGACGTACCGCAAGTCGCTGGCCGACGAGAACCACTATCTCTTCGCGGCGCTCGCGTCCGTCGGGACGCTCGCCGGGCAGGGCGGCCAGATAATCCAGCAGGCAGGCCAGTCCGACGTCAACTACAAGGCGCAGAGCGAGCAGGCCGACGCGACGCGCATGCAGGCCGACGCGACGCGCAAGCAGAACGACTACGAGGACGACAAGAGCCTCGAGAACTCCGCGCAGGAGATAATCGACGCCGCTCTGCAGACGCTGGAGAAGACCTACGAGAGCCAGCGCCAGTCGACCCGGGAGATATTCGGGTAGGGCCGCAGCGGGAAGGGAGGATCGCCATGGCGATGATCGAGATGCGAAAGATCGAGGGCGCGGACGTCTACGGCGTGGAGCAGTGCTCCTACGTCGTGGACGGCCAGGAGGGGCGCGACTACACCGCGGCGCTCGCGGCGGCCGCCCTCAAGCAGACCATCGCGGTCGAGGCGGACCTCGCCGCGATGAGCACGGCATGCCGCGCCCGCCAGGTCAAGCTCAGCGACCTGAACCTGGCGATGACCTACATCTCGACCGCGCTCGGCACGCTCCCGGACACCGACAGCGACGGCAACCCGAGCACGCACAGGAGCGACAAGATGGACGAGCTCCGGGACGCCGCCGAGCTCGCGCGGAAGTACAGGATCAACGTCCTGCTGGTCGGGGACGACGGCAACCAGATCGAGCGCGGGACCGGGCAGACGGTGTCCGCCACGATCAAGCACGAGCTGGACCTCGAGGGCAACGCGCTGCAGCAGGACGTCGTGACCCTGCAGAACCTGATCACAAAGCGCGATTCGACCTACCAGACGGTCTTCTCGCTCGTGAAGAGGTCGCTCAACGCAAGCGCGACGGCGATCAAGGGACTTGGAAGGTAAAGGGGGGAGGTGCGTAGATGGGCTTGTATGAAATAGGTTCCGAGAAGGTCGACCTCAGCATGAACTGGGGTCTTCCTGCGCTCGACTACACGTACACGATCCCCGGGAAGACCGGGAATCCGGAGACGGTCAAGGTCGACTTCCAGGACCTCATGGTCCACGTCGGGTCCAGGAAGGCCGTCGTGACGGAGGGGGAGATCACGCCGATGGCCACGCGCATGCGCGCGCGCAACGACTACCTCTCCAAGCTCGGGCAGATCCTCGCGGAGCTGACGAAGGTCCAGGCCGAGTTCAGCGGCGACGACAACGGCAACACCTCGAAGAACATGAGCATCACCGCGGAGCAGTACGAAATCCTGGTGAAGATACCCGGCACGAACGGCAAGATCTCCGTTTCGGGGACGACGTACTCGTCGACGAAGGCGGGGTACGAGGGCCTTGTCCAGGCGGTGAAGAGCGAGATGGACAAGGAGAACAACTCCGCGCAGACGGACATGACGCGGCTTCAGTCGCTCGTCGACGCGCGCGACAACTCGTACTCCACGGCGACCAGCATCATGTCCGCGATCAGCGACACGAGATCCAACCTCATAGGGAACCTGTGATGATAGAGACGACCCGGATAGCGACGATGCGGTACGCGACGGAGGAGGCCTCCGCCGTGAACCTTTATTCGACGGAGACGGCCTCCGGCCTCACGCTCGGGCAGCTCGTGATCGCCGTTTGCCTCAGGGCGGCCGCGTCCTACGAGGCGCAGAGCGTGAACAAGATGAACACGATCACGAAGAACGCGGAGATGCTCGAGACCGGCGCGAAGTGGATCGAGCGCATCGTGTCCGGGACGGCCAGCTGGACGCGCGCGAAGGCGTTCATAGTGGACTCCCTCGGCGCCGCGGGGACGGAGCTTCCGCCCGACATCAGGACGTACGCCAACAGGATGCAGGCCGTCTCGGTCATATCCGACAGGATGAACTCGATCATGCAGACGCAGCAGCAGGACATGGTGGCGATGCAGTCCTACGTCAGCCGCCGCGACACGGCGTTCTCGTCCTCTTCCAACATCGTGCGGGCGCTCGGGCGCTCGCTGGGCAACGTGGCATCTTCATTCTAAAGGAGGCAAGCTCATGGCCGGCAACGGAATATCGACAGTGACCTTCGACCTTTCGATGATCGATCCGGACACCGGACGCCATCTGAAGGCGAAGCTCTACAACGTGACGGTGACGGACACGGACGGCGTGACCTCGACCGAGACCTCGCTCCGCAACCTCTCCATCGGCCAGCTGGTGATGGCGATCTGCCTCGAGCGGGCCGTCGCCATGGAGAAGGAGATCATCCGCAAGATGGACTCCCTCAACAACACGGCGACCCAGCTGGAGGCGCTCACGGAGATCGAGACGGCCATAGTCGGCGGCGTCGTGGACCTCGGCACGGCGATGGTCTCGGAGCGCGCGGCGCCGCCGAACGGCACGACCTACATTGACTATCTCGAGAACACGATCGGGCTCGTCGACGTCCCGTCTTCGGCCGGCCCCGACTCCTACGAGTTCATCTCGAAGCTGGAGCAGGCGATGGACCAGCGCAACTCGATCAACCAGCAGACGATGATCGAGCTGCAGTCGGCGACGAGCAAGCGCGACCAGAGCTACGACATGATATCGAACATACTCAAGAGCCTTAACCAGGTTCTGGTAGGAAACGCGAACAACATGTAGCGGGAGGGGCAAGGAAACAGCGGATGGCGGCGGCAACTGCGATAACGCGTCTCATCGACGCCGTCGGGTACCCGGCGCGGGCACCTGACGGCGCGGTGTCGTTCGTTCTGCGCGTGGACGGCGCGGACGTGCTGGCCGAGGAGCGCGGCGGGCGGCTGCGCCTTTCGCTGACGCTTCCGGCCGGGGAGGGGCGCCTTGCCCAGCTCGCCGCCTACGCGACCGGCAGGATGCTGCGCGAGGAGGCGACGCTGTCCGTCGACGCCTCCGGCCGCCCCTTCCTGTGGCAGGACGCCCCCGCATCGTCCGGCGGGCAGGCCCTCGCGCGGATGTTCGAGGCTTTCATGGTCTCCTGCGACTGGTGGCGTTCGCGCGTCGAGGAGCGGATGGAGACCGGAGAAGGGGAGAGTGCGGCGCCCGAGATGTACATGATAAGGCCGTAGGAGAATGTGAAGATGAGACTGAAAACACGATTCCTGGTCCTTGCGACCGCCGCCGCGGCCTGGCTGGCGGCGGCTTCGGCGGCAACGGCCCCAGTTCCCTGGAAGCTGCCTTCGTACACGCTGGTCGCAAGGGAGATGAACCTGCGGTCCGCGCTCGCGACGTTCGCCGTGGCGGAGGGGCTTTCCGTCGTCATGTCGGAGTCCGTCGTCGGCACGTTCTCGGGCGACTTCCGCGACGTTCCTGCCGGGGAGTTCCTCGACAGGATCGCGACGCTGCACAACCTGACGTGGTACTACGACGGCGCCGCGCTCTACATCTACGGGGCGGGCGAGGTGCAGACGCTGCTGGTCGACCTGCAGTACATGAAGGCGGCGGAGGTGAGGTCGATGCTGGCGGACCTGGGCGTCGAGGACTCGCGCTTTCCGCTGAAGACTACCTCCGACGACCAGATCGTCCTCGTGTCCGGCCCCCCGCGCTACGTCACGCTCATCGCGGAGCTGATCTCGAAGGCGGACAGGCTGCGCGAGAAGCGCGCCTTCAACGAGGTCGAGATGAGGCTCTTCCCGCTCGTCCACACGTGGGCGGACGACGTGAACTTCAGCGTGACGTCGCCGGAGAGCACCCTGACGATCAGGGGCGTTGCCCGGATCATGGAGGAGATGATGTCGAGCGGCGGCGCCTCCAAGGCGCACGAGGCGGCTGTCACGAACTCGCTTTCGCAGCTGGACGCGGAGATGGCCTCGGCGTTCCGCCCGGTCATCCGCCCGGAGAACCGCCTCAACGCCGTGCTCGTGCGCGACGTCGCCTCGCGCATGCCTATGTACGAGGCCCTGATCAGGCAGCTGGACGTTCCGCAGAAGCTCGTCGAGATCGACGTGACGGTCGTGGAGCTCTCCCGCAAGGACGCGCTCGACTGGCAGCTTTCGCTGAAGGTGACGGGCCGCAAGCACGACTTCGACGGCGCGGCGGGGCAGAACGCAGGCAACCTGTTCACTCCGCCAGGGCTCGCCGGGCGCGGGCTCGCGGGCGCGCTCTCGTACCTCGGCAGCGACTTCGAGGTGGCCGCCTCGCTCTCCGCCCTCAAGGAGAAGGGCAAGGCCAGGTCCATCTCCCGCACCTCGCTTCTCACTACCGGCAACCTCGCCGCGCAGATGACCGACTCTCAGAGCTACCACGTCCGCGTTATAGGGACGGAGGTCGCGACGCTCGAGGAGGTCGCGGCCGGCACTACGCTGCAGGTCAAGCCCCGCATAGTCCCGTCTCCCGTCACCAACGTGGCCGACCAGATATGGCTTTCGCTGCGCCTCGACGACGGCGGGTTCGAGTCGATCTCCGTCGACTCCATGCCCATGACGCGGAAGTCGACGCTGCAGACGCAGACGGCCGTCTTCGAGGACGAGTCGATCATGCTCGCGGGATATCTCCGCGACATCGAGGAATCCGCGGGCTGGGGAATCCCGTACCTCCGCGACATCCCGTGGATCGGCTGGCTGTTCGGCGGCTCCTCCACGCGCAAGGAGACGGTGCAGCGCATGTTCATCCTCTCCCCGCACATCGTGGACCTCGACGTCGAGATGCTCGCGAGGCTCCAGTCGACGAGGCTGAGGGACATCTCCGAGGTCGAGGAGCTTGCCGACGACGCGGACGACAGCGACGACGAGCGCAGGCGGCGCGATCTGATGCGCCGCCATCGCCGCGAGCGCCGCCGCGAGCAGGTCGAGGACGAGCTTGAGCGCAGCGAGGCGGAGCTCGAGCACGACAGGGCGATGCGCCAGGTCGAGCGGGCAAGGGCGAAGAGGCGCCTCTCCGAGGAGATGCGCAGGTGGGAGGCTGAGGAGCGCGCAGCCCGGGCGGACATGGAGGCCGAGGCCGCCGCGAAGACGGAGGAACCCGGGAACCGATGGACGGTGCGGTGACGATAGCGGGCGGATTCGCCGACGTGGGCGCCGGCGCGTGGTGGATGGGCCGCGCGCAGCCGGCGGCTTTCTTCGGCGAGGCCGCGCGCCGCCGCCG
>JAFRJH010000257.1 GCA_017432385.1 Kiritimatiellia bacterium | reverse complement strand
CGCGCGGAGCGCAACTTCACGCGCGCGACGGACGCGCTCCCGGGCCTGCGCGAGACGCGCCGCGTGAACCGCATCGTCAAGGAGTCGGAGGGGAGGGATCCGGGTGCGATTCTCCAGGCGGCCGTCGCCGAGTCGCGGGCGCTGATGTCGGAGTCCTCCGGCTTCATGACAAACCCGGCGCCCGTGGCGGTCGCGAAGTCGACGGCCCTCGCGAAGCGCGCGGACCGGCTCGCGGAGACATGGGTCGCCGTGCGCGACGCGGTGACGAAGGCCGTCACGAACGAGGAACAGGCGGCCTCGCTGACGGACCGCATCGCGCAGGCGGAGCGCACGTCGCTGCAGGCCGTGGAGGAACTGGAGGACATGCAGGACACGGCGTACTCTTCGATCGCCGCGGCCGAATGCGACTTCACCGACTTCTTCAAGTTGACGGCGCTTCCCCCTACCGCGATGGGCGAGGACCTGATTGCGCAGTCCAACGCCTGGCTCGACGTCGAGAAGGTCAACGAGCGCAGCTGGCAGCGGGATGCGCTAGACTTCACCCGCGGGTTCCGCGCCAGGTTCCCGGCCTGGGCCCGCGCCTACGAGCAGCAGGCGCAGGCCGATACGAACAAGCCTCCCTTCACGGCCGAGGCGCAGGCGAAGATCTCCGAACTCGCCACACGACTTGAGAAGATGCAGCTCGACTGCTGCGAGACCCCCGACCCGACGGTCCAGGAGGACGCGATCGGCGTGATTCTTGAGATACTCGATCTTCTGCCGAAGGATGGCGGACAGCAGAACCAGCAGAACCAGCAGGACCAGCAGAAGCAGCAGGACCAGCAGAACAAGCAGGATCAGCAGGACAAGCAGGGCCAGCAGGACAAGCAGGACCAGCGGCAGGACGGGCAGAACCAGGACCAGCCAGGCGACGACGGACAGAAGCCAGACGACAGGCAGCCCGACGAGAAGCCCGGCGACGAGGAAAAGGAGAATCCGGACGACAGGGAGATCGAGGCCGTGCTCAAACGCGCGCAGGAGCGCAGCGACGAGCATGAGGCGGAGAAGAAGGCGAGGATGAAGAAGATGCCTCTCCCCCCGAACGAACGCGACTGGTAGATCCCGTGTAACACGGGGTTACGGCACCTGAGGCAGCAAATATGATATAATTATCCTTCATAAGAAGGAAGGTCGGTGCACAGATGATCATATTGCTGAAGAAGGAGGCGGAGGAGTCCCAGGTCCAGGGGCTTCTGTCGCTTCTCGAGTCCAAGAACATAACCCCCCACATCTCGCGCGGCTCGATGCAGACCGTGATCGGCTGCGTCGGCGACGTCTCGCACATCGACCCGGGCCTCATCGAGGCGCTCGATGCGGTCGAGGCCGTCCAGCGCATCCAGGAGCCGTACAAGGCGGCGAACCGCAAGTTCCATCCGGACGACACGGTCGTGGACTGCTCCGGCGTGAAGGTCGGCGGAGGGAACTTCTCCGTCATCGCGGGTCCGTGCAGCATCGAATCCGAGGAGCAGATATGCACGATCGCGAAGGCCGTCAAGGCGTCCGGCGCGACGATGCTCCGCGGCGGCGCGTTCAAGCCCCGCACGTCGCCGTACTCCTTCCAGGGCCTCGGCAAGGCCGGGCTGGACATGCTGCTCGCCGCCAAGAAGGAGACGGGGCTGCCGATCGTCACCGAGCTCATGGACTTCGCCGACATCGAGCTCTTCAACGACGTCGACGTCATCCAGATCGGCGCGCGGAACATGCAGAACTTCAACCTCCTCAAGGAGGTCGGATCGTACACGAAGAAGCCCGTGCTGCTCAAGCGCGGCATGTCCGCGACCATCCAGGAGCTGCTCATGAGCGCCGAGTACATCATGGCGTCCGGCAACCCCAACGTCATGCTCTGCGAGCGAGGCATCCGCACGTTCGAGACCGTGACGCGCAACACCATGGACCTCGCGGTCGTCCCCGCTCTCCACCGGCTCTCGCATCTTCCCGTCGTCGTCGACCCCTCCCATGCGACGGGCTACGCGCACCTCGTCGCCCCCGTCGCCGTCGCGGCTACGGCCATCGGCGCGGACGCGCTCATCATAGAGGTCCACAACGACCCTCCGCACGCGAGGTGCGACGGCGTCCAGAGCCAGACTCCGGCGATGTTCGACGCCATGATGAAGAAGATCAGGACCGTCAGGAACGCCGGTCTCTCGTGAAGATTGCCGTGATAGGAAGGGGGCTCATCGGCGGTTCGCTGATGAAGGCCGCCGCGCGCGCCGGCCATGACGCCGTCGCCTTCGACAAGGGCGAGAGGCCCGAGGTCGCCGACGCGGACGTCGTTTTCGTCGCCGTCCCGCCTTCGGCCGTCGTCCCGGTCGTCGACTCCGTCGCGCCGTCGCTCAGGCAGGGCGCGGTCGTCGTGGACGTCACGGGCGTCAAGGGACCGGTGCTCCGCGACCTCATGAAGTACGCCTTCGAGAAGCGCTGGTTCTTCGTGGGCGGGCATCCGATGGCCGGAAAGGAGCGCGCGGGCTTCGCGAACTCGACCGCGAGCCTCTTCGACGGCGCGTCGATGATCCTTACCCCGTTCCCGACGTACGGACGCGCCCCGCTCGACATGCTGGAACGCCTTTTCCGCGAGCTCGGCTTCTCGCGCGTCGTCTACACCGACCCCGCGCACCACGACGAGATGATCGCCTACACGAGCCAGCTCTGCCATCTCATCTCCTCGGCGTACGTCCGCGATCCGCTCTCCGGCGGACATTTCGGGTACTCCGCCGGCAGCTTCCGCGACATGGTGCGCGTCGGCGCGCCGGATCCCGACACCTGGACGGAGCTTTTCTTCTCGAACACGGAGGCGCTTCTCCCCGTCCTCGACCGCTTCATCGGCAGGATGCGGGACTTCCGCGACGCGCTCGCGGCCGGCGACCGCGCGCGTCTCCACGCCGCGCTGGTCGAAGGCGTCGCCGCCAAGCACGTCATTGCGGGCGACAACCAGGAGCCCAAGTCATGAAGATAGGCCGCCGCCTCAGGCTAGAGGTATACGGCGAGTCGCACGCCCCGAAGATAGGGATGCGCCTCGAGAACTTCCCCGCCGGCGCGAGGATCGACCTCGACGCGCTGCAGGCGTTCATGGATCGGCGCGCGCCCGGACGCGACGCGCTTTCCACGGCGCGGCGGGAGCCGGACGTCCCGGAGTTCGTCTCCGGGCTCTCGGACGGCGTCACCGACGGCTCGGTCGTAGAGGCGGTGATCAGGAACACCGACACCCGCAGCGGCGACTACGAGAAGACCGTCCCTCGTCCCGGCCACGCCGACTATCCGAACTGGGTTAAGACGGGGCGCATTCCCGCGGGCGGCGGCGCCAATTCCGGACGCATGACGGCCGCGATGTGCATCGCCGGCGGACTTTGCCTGCAGGAGCTCGCGCGGCGCGGCGTCTCCGTCGCGGCCGAGGTCGCGGAGTCCGGCGACGTCGCGAAGGCGCGCGACGAAGGCGATTCGGTCGGCGGCATCGTCGCCTGCCGCGTCGAGGGCCTGCCCGTCGGACTCGGCGGGCCGATGTTCGACGGCATCGACGGCGCGATCGCCAGCGCCGTTTTCGGCATCCCCGGGGTGAAGGGCGTAGAGTTCGGCAACGGATTCGCCGCGGCGCGGCTTCGCGGCTCCGAGAACAACGATCCGTTCGCCGTCCGCGACGGCAAGGTCGTCACCCTCTCGAACCGGCACGGCGGAGTCCTCGGCGGGATGACGAGCGGCATGCCGCTCGAGTTCCGCGTCGCGATGAAGCCGACCCCGTCGATCTACAAGCCGCAGCGCAGCGTGGATCTCGCGACGATGACGGAGACGACGCTCCAGGTGCGCGGACGCCACGATCCCTGCATCGCATACCGGGCCGTTCCCGTCGTGGAGGCGCTCACGGCGTTCGCGGTGCTGGACGCAATGCTGGAGGAGGACTGTCCGGTCGAGTACGCGTCCGTCTCGTCCCTCGGCGCGCTCCGCAACGTCGTGATCGACGCGAACGTCGCGAGGCTCTATCCCGCGCTCGCCGAGAACGCGATCTGCGTCATACCCTCCGGCGAGGAGCACAAGACGATCGAAACCGTGGGCATGATCTGGAGCGCGTTCGCCAGGGCGGGAGTCGGACGGAGGGATTCGGTCGTCGCGGTCGGAGGCGGCGTCACGGGCGATCTCACGGGGTTCGCCGCGGCGACATGGATGCGCGGCGTCGACTGGATCAACGTCCCGACGACTCTTCTTTCGATGGTCGACGCCTCTTTCGGCGGCAAGACTGCCTGCGATCTCGCGGAGGGGAAGAACCTCGCCGGGGCGTTCCATCCGCCGCGGCGCGTCGTGATAGACGTCTCGTTCCTCAAGACGCTCCCCGAGCGCGAGCTCAGGAACGGACGCGCCGAGATGATCAAGCACGAGATCATCGGCGGACGTCCCGCCTGGGACGGAAAGACGCTCGTCCCGTCGGCCGCGGAGCTGAGGTCCAACCTTTCTGTCAAGATCGGGATCGTCCGCGCCGACCCCATGGAGAAGACGGGCGAGCGGGCGAAGCTCAACTGCGGGCACACCGTGG
>JAFRJH010000030.1 GCA_017432385.1 Kiritimatiellia bacterium | reverse complement strand
CGTGTGCACGGCTACCTCGCCGTCCCCGCGGACCGCGCCAAGGGCCCCTTCCCCGCAGACGTCAATGTCGCGGCCGCAGGCTTCGGCAACTGGACGAACGACGCGCACGGCGACCCCGGCCGCGTGAAGCTCTTCTTCTCGGTATATCCCTTCGAGCCCGACTGGAAATGGCAGGAGAAGGGCCTCAAGGAGAAGCTCTACGACGCGATGAACAACGGGTACAAGGAGAAGTGCGGCACGACCTACCCGTCCTCGGGACTCGCCGAGTCGCGCGAGGCGTCCTTCTACTATCCCGTCATCCTGGGCATCGACCGCGTGCTCGACTGGCTCGCCAGGCAGGACTACGTCGACGCCACGCGCATCGCCTACCAGGGGACGTCCCAGGGCGGCGGAATGGGCCTCGCCCTGTGCGCGCTCAACAAGCACATCTCGCGCGCGGCGCTCTACGTGCCGGCGATGACCGACACCATGGGCTACCTCGCGGGACGCGTCAGCGGCTGGCCCCGCCCCTACGAGTCGCATCCCGCCGCCGTGCGCGCCGAGGTGGAGAAGAACGCACCCTATTTCGACGGCGCCAACTTCGCGTCGCGCATAACGATTCCGGTGAGGGTGGCGGTCGGCTTCTCAGACACGACCTGCCCGCCATGCGCCGTGTACGCCGCCTACAACGCGCTCGCGTCGAAGGACAAGGAGATCAGGCACGGCCTCGGCATGACCCACTCCTGCCGCCAGGAGTTCTACAAGGAGCTCGGCGCCTGGCTGACAAGGTGACGGTCACTGCGGGCGGACGAGCCCCCGGCGGATCGCTATCGCGACGGCGTCGACGCGGTCCTTCGCTCCGAGCTTCTCGTTCACGTGCTTGAGGTGTATCTTCGCGCCGTCCTCGCTCACGCCGAGCCCCGCCGCGATCTCGCGGTTCGAAAGGCCCTTCGAGAGCAGCGTAAGCGCCTCGAGCTCGCGCGGCGTCAGCTCTGGCGAAGCGCGGCGTGCGTTGTACAGTTCGCGTATCTCCTCCGGCACGTACTCGCCGCCCGCCGCTATGACGCGTATCGCGTCGACGATCCCGCCCGGAGCGGAGTCCTTCATCACGTAGCCTTTCGCGCCCAGGCTCAGCGACCGGAAGACCTCCTCCTCGGTCCCGGCCGTCGTGAGCATCATCACCTTCTGCGCGGGATTGGCGGCGAGTATGTCCTCCAGCGCCGCCACGCCGTCCTTGCCCGGCATGCGTATGTCCAGAAGAAGGACGTCGGGCTTCACCTTGTCGACGAATTCGGCGGCATGGGTCCCATCGGGGTGCTCCCCGACGAACTCCAGGTCCTTGAAGACCGACAGCGCGTACTTCATGCCCATCCTGACCACCGCGTGGTCGTCGACTATCGCAACCCTGATCTTCTTCATGATCCGCTCCTTTCGATCCTGACCTCGGTCCACCCGTCGCGCTCGCCGAAACGGAGCGCGAACCCGTTCCTCGCCGCGCGCTCGCGCATCCCGGAAAGGCCGAAATGCCCCGTCTCCGGGCCGAGCGCCTTCTCGAAGTCGCACTTCGCGCCGTCGTTGAGCACCCTCAGCGTGAAGCGGCGGCCGCCGGCCGGATCGCTCACGATGACTATCCGCCGCGCCCCGCCGTGCTTGACGGCGTTTGTCATCGCCTCCTGCACTATCGCGAGAAGGTCGGTCTTCACCTGCACGGGAAGATCGGCGGGGAGCGAGCGGAAATGCGTCCTCACGACCACGCCGCCCTTCTCGTTCGCGCGCTTAGCCACCAGCCCTAGCAGTTCCCCCAGCGGCTTCACGACAACGGACTCCGCCTTGAGGTTGAGGACCGCGTCGCGCACCTCGCGCCGCGCGGACTCCAGCACGTCCCCGGCCATCCCAAGCGCCTTGCGCGACGCCTCCGAAAGCGCGGACGCCTCCGCCTGCACCGAGAACAGAAGCAGCCTCGCGCCCGAAAGGTGCTGGGCGATCGTGTCGTGCAGCTCCTCCGCCAGACGCCGGCGGTCCTCCGCTACTGCGGCGGAACGCTCGCGCTGCCGCATGACCCGCAGCCACATCCAGAGCGCAAACAGCGCGAGCGGCAGCAGGGACGCCAGGCCGATATTCCCCGCCCACCTCTTCAGCCGCCTGCGCAGCGCGGCGCCGTCCATGTCGACGTGGACATCGTCCTCGCCGCGCAGCAGCACGGTGACGCCGGATATCCGCAGGGCGCGGCCCATTCTGGAATCGCTCTCGAAGTCGACCTTGAGCACGCCGGTCAGGACCACAAGCGGACAGTCCCGGAGCATCGAGACGAGGCGCGGGGACTCCGCCTCCAGCCGCGCGGCAATGCGCGCCTTCCCAACCGACACCGAGATCACCGTGACGCCGTCCCCGCGCAACTCCGCAGCGACGGCGCGGCCGAAGACCTTCCCGAACCGGTAGTGGCAGTCGTACTCCCCGGAATACCCCAGCGCGAGGATCCTGTCGAGCGTGCCCGGCGGAATCACGCTCGGCTCCTTCCGGCGCGCGGACGGCCCGATCCGCCTGAAAGCGCCCGCATCAAGGACGCCGCTGTCCTCCGACATCTCGGGGAACCCCTCCGCCTCCACTTCGTCGCCCACGGCCGGCAGATCTCCCTCGTCGACGTCCACCCTCACCGGCACCGCCCCCTGCAGCACGAAGAAGCGCTCCATGCGGCTCACGTACAGCACCTCGCCGCGGATGCGGACGAGGTGCCCGTCGCGTCCGTACGGCGTCCACCCCATCACGCCCGTCGGACGCTCCGGACCCTGCTGCACCAGCGGCGCCTGGAACCGCTGCGGCACGATGTGGATCGACTCGGGCGCGGTCGCGCAGAACTCCGCGCGCAGAAACTCCGCGCGCGCGTTGTGGCTCGAGATGCACACGCCGTCCACCACGACCTCCGCGTCCCTGCTCGCGGAAAGCTCCGGATGAGCCCCCGCTAGATGCACGGCGAGCACGCCGTCCGGCATGCCGAGGCTGATCTCCGTCGTCGGATGCGCCCCCTTCTTCACGCGCGCGCTCCTGAGCACGCCCTTCACCGCGCCGCGCCTGTTGTTGAAGCGGCCGGTCATGAGGTCGGCGAGCCTCCGCTCCGGCGGCGGCGGCATCACGCGGTTCCCTACGACCCGTATGCTCTCCGCCGCGAAGCCCGGCTCCAGCATCAGCGGCGCGACACGCCCCGATATCTCCACCAGGTCCCCGACGGAAAGCGAAGACGCGCCTTCCACCGTCGCGCGCCTGTGCCCGGGCAGATCGCCGGCGACGTAGATGCCGGGACCGTCGCAGTCGGACGCCTCCGCGACAATGCACGAGTTCTCCTGCCAGCCGGCGACATAGGTGACGATGCCCGTTATCACGCCGTCGGGACGCAGCGCGGCCTCGGCACGCGTAAGCGACGCGACGTCGGACACCCCCATCGCCCCGGCGGAGGCCGCGGCGGCTGCGGCGACTGCCGCGATCAGTCTGGCTGGCGACACCATGGCGGTCCTACAGCTTCACCTCCCCGATCAAGTGCTTGTCCTTCGGCTTGTCCAGGCGGAGCGTCAGAACCTGCCGCTTCTCCTGCGCCGTACCCCAGTCGGTGTACACCGTCGCAGTGACCGTCGTCGCGCCGGTGAGCTTCGTCTGATGCGAGGCGTAGTAGTTGGAGAGCACTTTGTAGACGCCGCTCTCGAGGTCTTTCTTGAGGTACTCCTCCGGACCATAGCCCGTAGTCACGTCCTCGGAGACGAACCCGCCCTCCGCCGTGCGGCGGTTGCCGTAGAACGCCTCCTCGCCGTTCGGCTCCAGGACGTGCAGGTCGATGTCCGTCTCGTCCGCGTCCCAGCTCATCACGATCCTGAGCTTCACGGGAAGGTCGCGCCTGTACGCCGCGTCGAACTCCGGTATCGCAGGCTTCCTGCCGTCCGGCCACTTGACCGCGTTCACCCACGAGATGAGCCCGTTCAGCTCCTCCAGCGCGATCACCGACACCTGGAAGTCGTTGCCGCGCCTTCCGCTCCGCCTCGCCCGCACATGGAACGCCGCATCCGCAAAGAGCTTCATCGCCTCCTCAAGCTCGGTCTTTGCCACGTCAACGTGGAAGTCGAAGTGCTTCTCGATCGGGTTGGAGTTGTATCTCAACAGCACCTCTTCCCTAAGCTT
>JAFRJH010000256.1 GCA_017432385.1 Kiritimatiellia bacterium | reverse complement strand
GCAACACGGAAAAGAGACGGAAACGCGAGAAATAAACTGAGCCTCCGCTAGGAGGCCCAGCCCCCTTGAGGGGATGCACCCTTGACGCCAAACGGCAAGCCGGAAACTTTCCAGACGTCGTGGGTTGGGGACGCTATTGTAGCAAATCCTGGCCAAGCGTGCGCAAACGCAGCGCTGCCGCCTAGCAGACCGCGATTTTGCGCGCCAGGCACGTGCTGGGCGACTATTCTTGAAAATGAAACCGTACTTCACGACACCAAACCAACGTTTACCTTTTCAAACCCACGTTTACTTTTGCAAGCGGCAAGCCGTGATTTGGATTTCCGGAGCCGCCGAACGCGTGGCCGTTGAGATAAGTCGTGTCCTGGCCGTAGCTCTCGCTGTAGCCGATCGCCCAGTCCTTCTTGAGATCCGCTTCGGACAGCTCGAACGTCGCGCGCATCCAGACCTCGCCGGTGAAGCCCGCCGGGAAGGGATCGCTCTGGAAGCCGCGGCCGTCGGTCGAGACGCTCTTCCAGCTCCCGTCCTCGACGAAGTCGGGGTCGTGGAGCGAGGGCTTGGTCTTCAAGAAATTGGAGCCGGGGTCGAAGCGGCGGTTCCACTCGACGATCGCCTTCTCGAACCACTCGGCGCCGCCCTTCTTCTCGAATTCAGCCCAGCGGTTCCACCAGAATCCGGCGATGTTCTTCGCGTGGCCCGTGCCGTGGTCCTTGCCCCACTTCTGGTCGATCCAGCCGTCGATCTTCGTCGCGCCCCAGGAGGCGTTCACGAGGCCGATCGGGACGTCGAGCGCCTGGTTGAGCTTCCAGCCCATCCAGTAGAGCGCCGCGCCGTTCGTGCGCATCGACGCGGAGGTCGAGGTCTCCCCGTGGCTGCCGATCGCGTCCTCGCGCGGAAACGGCGAGTTCCGGTTGTCGCCGTCGTTCATGAGGAGTGTGCGGATGTTGGGGTTGCCCTCCGCCTTCTTGAGGAACTCCTCGCCGCCGATCGGGAGGCGTCCGTAGCCCGCGAACGTGTAGGCCATGTTGGACTGGCCGCAGCCGAACCAGACGTCGCCGAAGAGGATGTTCTTGATCGAGATGGCGCGGCGAGACGACGCACCTCCTTGCGACGCGCCCAAGGAGGTGGAGCTTCCAGCTCCGCCGCCGACGTATTCCGCGGTGATCGTCGAGGGCTTCTTGTTCGCCTTCTGCGGCGGCAGCTTCACCGTCCAGCGTCCGTTCTCCCCGACCGTCGTCTCGCCGACCGCCTTCCCGTTGAGCGACACCTTCACCTTCTTCCCCGGCTCGCCGAAGCCCCACACGGGTGCTTCGACGTCGCGCTGCAGGACAGCGTTGTCGGAGATGACCGACGCGAACTTGAACTCCGCGGCCCCTGCCGCAAGCGAAAAGAGCGTCGCAATCGCGGCGGCAAGCACGCCGCCAATCGTTATCGGGCTTTCGAAGACGCTGCGCTTTTTCATTGAATCAACCTTTCATTGGTTTTGTCCGCCAGAGATTGTATCACAAATACGCACACCTCATTTCCGTTTTTATATTTGGGTTTTTACGATTTTATGTTTTGCCCTTTCCTTCTCGGAGAATTTCGGCTATAATCTCCGCGTCATGGAAAAGACGCCCTGCATAAATTCCCAGTGGGTGATCGTCACCGACGGGACAAACATATTCGACTCGGAGTTCCGCGCCGGCGCACTTGAGCTGGCGCACGAGCGCGGTTTCCACAACATCCGCCTGATGCGCGACGAATTCATAATGGACAAGTCGTTCCTCACGCGGAAGATGTTCAAGACGGGATGCGGCGGCATCATCTGCCATCCGGCAGACCTTCCCGCGCTCCGCGTCGCGGCGAAGGCGAAGATCCCCGTCATACTCCTCGGCGAGTCGGCCGTCTCCGAATGGCGCAAGGCCGCAGGAGGCCCCGTCACGGTCTGCTCCGTGGACAACGAGGGGATCGGTCAGATGGCCGCCGACTATCTCTACGGACAGCGGCGTTTCAAGAGCTTCGTCTACGCGGACTATGCGCCCGACGCCGAGTGGGACTGGTGGACCGACCGTCGCTTCAGGTCGTTCACCGAGACGCTCGCCGAACACGGGTTCCAGGGCAAGGTGCCGCGCATCCCGGTAGCCGAGACTACGCCCGACGAAGACGCCACGCGTTTCGTCGACGCGCTTAAGGACCTCCCGCGGCCGATTGCAATCTTCGCCTGCAACGACCGCGTGGCGAAGGACGTCGTGGACTTCCTCGAACTCGGCGCAATAAGGATGCCAAGCGAAGTGGCGGTACTCGGAGTGGACGACGAACGCGACATCTGCGAAACAGCCGCGGTGAGCATATCGTCCATAAAGATCGAGCACCACCGCCTCGGGCGCACGGCAATGACGCTGATGCTCCACATGCTACAGGGCGGCGAACACCGCGACAAGACAATCCTCTGCCCCGCTGTGCGCGTCATCGAACGCGAGTCGACAAGACGCCTCGCGCCGACGAATCCGCATGTCGCAGCGGCGCTTGACTTCATCCGTGCGACGGACACGAGGAAGCTCTCCGTCGAGAGCGTCGCGAAAGCGTGCAGCACATCGCATTCCTACCTCTCCAAGAACTTCAAGCGCGAAACGGGACTCACGGTTTTAGACGCAATCCACGACAGGATCGTCAAAGACACAAAGCGCCTCCTCCGCGAAACCGACATCTCCGTGTCCGAAATAGCCGAACAGATGGGCTTCAGCGCGCCGTCGGGCCTCTGCGCCCTCTTCAAGCGAAAGACCGGCACGGCGATGAAGGACTTCCGCAGGAAGCACACCCTTTAGGGCCCCGGCACAATCCTGTCGGCGGCTGGCAGTGGAGCTTCCAGCTCCGCCCCTACAGGAACATCGCCATGAAGTGCGGCAAGGTTATCTTGTTGCCCACCACACCGACATTGCCCTCGACGAACTTGTACCCGTATGGCACGCCATTCATTCTGAGCGTCTCGTTGAGGGATACCGTTGCGCCGTTGGAGGACTTGACCTCTATTGGAACCACACCGCCGTCCTTTTCAATGACGAACTCCACTTCGCGGGCTCCGTCCATCGTCTTGTAGTAGCGAAGCGGATACCCCTTGCGCTCAAGAACCCCCGCTATGAGGTTTTCATATAGCCCGCCCTTCGCGTTGCCCGCAAGCTTTCCGGAGAACAGCAGCCGCTTGGTCTCCAGTCCGTAGAGCGCACATAGAAGGCCAATGTCCGACATATACAGCTTGAACCAGCCCTCGCGGACATTCGCCGACAGCGGGACTTCCGGCACGGTCACATTCTCGCAAAGCGGCGCGAGCGCAGCGTCCTTCAGCCATTCGATGGATTCGCCGAACTTCCGCTCGCTGCCGTTCTTCTCCACCTCCGAGAACTTGAATTTGCGGTTGGCCTTCGCAAGCGTCCGGGGAATCGCCCGGTAGCAGTTCTCTATCTTCGGCACGTCGACCTTCTCGGCGTACTTGTGGATGTCGTCGATGTAGGCGGAGAGTATCTTCTCCTGCTCCCCCTGCACGGGGCCGAAATCCCCGCATCCGACATACGCCTTCACAACCGCCGGCATGCCCCCGACGAGCATGTATTCCCGAAGGTACCCGCCGAAGCGGTCGTTCAGCACGGGCGGAAGCATCTCGCGCCGGTCAAAGAAACCCTTAAGCGACGCAATGACTTCGGGGCCGATTCCCTTCGCCCAGAGGAACTCCTCGAAATCGAGGGAATGCATGGTCACCTGCCTCTCGAATCCGACGGCAATGGACTTCGGCTCAGCCTTCTCGCGCCTTTTCTTGCTCCGGTACTTGATGCCGAGAAGAGAACCCGAGGCGATGACGTCGTAGCGTCCGTCGATGGCAAACGACTTGAGCGCAGTCCGTGCGTTCGGGCACTCCTGTATCTCGTCTAAAAAGATCAATGTCTTTCCAGGGATGAGACGCTGACTGCCAATAAAGGCCGATATCTTCGTCACAAGGTCTTCCGCCTTCAGGCTTCCGTCGAAGATTTCGCACGCCGTCGGATCAAGAATGAAATTGAATTCAATGAAACTCTAGTACTCTTCCCTTCCGAGCTTTTCCACGAGGAAGGTCTTGCCAATCTGCCGTGCCCCTTTGATGAGAAGGCATTCCTGGCGATGGCTTCGCTTCCATTCCTTCAGAGACTCGTAGAATTTGCGTTTGAGTTCCATAATGCACACCTCTTGGAAATGCACAAATAATATAGCAAATCCTTAAGATTTGCGCAATATGCAACTTTTAGACACGTCTCAGATGTATTTTATGCAACTTTTTGAAGCGCTAAAATTGAAATTTTGCAACTTTTTACAAATCGCCGCCTGGCAAACCGAGGAGGTGGAGCTTCCAGCTCCGCCATTCGCACGTGGCGCACCGAGACGGTGCACCTCCTTGGGCTGCGACTGCCTATTTGACCACCGGATAGCCCGCGCAGCCCTTGGGGATGGTGATCTCGTAGACGCGGTCGCCCTTCTTCGTCTTGCCGGTTTCGGAGCCGTCGGGGTTCTTGACGAGGCCGACGCCGCGCGTGCCGTAGATCGCGTCGCCGTTCGCGCGCATCCACTTGCCGACCTCGGCCATCACCTCGACCGCGCGTGCGGGAAGGCGTCCCGAACCGTCGGGCCCGATGTTCATGAGGAGGTTCGAGTCCTTCGCCGCGCAGCGGCAGATCATCGCGCAGACCTCCTCCGGCGTGCGGAAGCTGCGCTCGGCGATCCTGTAGCCCCAGACGTTCCTCTGGATGACGTCGCACTGCTCCACGGGGCGGTCGTGCGCAACGGGCTGGTTCTTCGAGAAGCCCGCGTCGGAGCTGTCTCCGGGAAGGTCGCGCTCGAAGAGCTGGATGTCCTCCTTCGCGCGGATCGGCTGGTGGTTGTTGTTGGCGACGAGCGTCTTCTTCGCGTGGATGAAGTCGTAGATCGCGTCGAAGTCCCATTCGAGCGTGCGCTTCCAGGTTCCATCGTCCTGGTGGTGCGCATGCTCCCACTCGCCGTCGAACCAGATGTTGCCCGGGTGGTAGCTGTCGATGAGTTCGCCGATCTGCGCGAGCATGAACTTCTTGTACGACGCGTAGTCGCCCTTCTGCTGCCCGAGGCACTTGACGGCCGCGGTCCCGGCCGGATAGTCCTTCCGGTGCCAGTCCATGAGCGAGTAGTAGAAGTTGAGCTGCAGCCCCGCCTCGTCGCACGCCTTCGAGAGCTCGCCGAGGATGTCGCGCCCGAACGGCGTGTTCGCGACGTTGTAGCCGTCGTCGGCCTTCGTCGGCCAGAGCGAGAAGCCGTCGTGGTGGCGGGAGGTGATCGTCACGTACTTAGCTCCCGCGTCCTTGAACACGCGCACCCACTCCTTCGCGTCGAACTTCGACGGACAGAACCCGTCCTTCATGCGTCCGTAAGTCTCGGTGTCCATCCCGATGTTCTGCTGGTACCACTCGCCCTGCGCGTAGTTGGCGTAGATGCCCCAGTGAATGAATATCCCGAAGCGCTGGGCGGCGAACTTCTCGCGCGCCGCGAGGTTCCACGGTTCGGGCGCGTAGTCGGCGCGGAGCAGGCCCGCGGCAAGGACGCAGGAGACGGCAAGGACGGATTTATTCATGTGGCGGTTCCCTTCATTTCGTTTACTGCCTATATTGTAGCAGAAGAATGAGGGGGTCAAAAGGGTCATCTTATTGATACAGCTCTATTGATACAGTAACTCATGCTAGCTTTTACTCCTGCCTCTACGCGGCGCATCAGCGCAACCGCGCGGTCCTTCTCCTCGTCGTCGAGGAAGAACGCCCGGTGCGCAAGCCGGCTGACAAGGTGATAGCACCTGTTCTGCTCGACAACCCTGTTCTTTCTCATGCGGACATTACACCAAAAACTCGGCTACTGTATCAATTTTAGTAGAGTAGAGCAGAGCGCCCCTTGTTATCGGGTACGCCCGCTCGGTCTTCGACTACCCTCAAAACGGGCTTCGCCGTTTTTCGGCGGATACCCCTCATCGAACCGTACGTGCAGGTTTCCCGCATACGGCTCTCCGTGTGGGACTGGTTTCATCAGTTTCGCTCCCCTTCGCCCCTCGGCTCCGTTTCACATTGATTCCGATGGATGTTCCTCCATATGGACGAGCGGTTTCCGACGCGCCGCCACATAGCGGATTGTCCCCTATTGCAGTCTTTCGACATTATTGTTCTCGCCATTTGATTTGCATCGTCCCTTTTACACGCAGAGGCCCTTCGCACCCCTGCTAGGGCATCGCTTCGCGACTCGCCTTCGGCTCGGGGGATACCCCCTGATAGGGCATCGCTTCGCGACTCGCCTTCGGCTCGGGGGATACCCACGGACGTTGACCCGCTTCCCCGCTACTATGGCCTCGTCCGACTACTGCTTTCGCTTTCGCTATTCGCAGTCCTCCCGAGTTCCCTTGCTGAACTTTCCGAACACGCGACCCTCCTATGCCCCGCCGCGCCCGCGCGTCCAAAGCCGATTCGGGCGCACGCCGTGGTAGTCACCTGACAGGCGAGGTTTTCGGGATCGCATAAGTTGATGGCCATTGGATATTTGTATTAAATGGGCTGACACTATTTATTGCCGGAACAATTCGGTGCAAAACTACTGCTCTCGCCCGAACAGCCCATCGTAGATATGCCCTTCTGTCGACAATACTCCCCCAAAAACTGCCGCGCGACACCTTGAGTTATCCACTCCCTATGTACACATTCTTCAGTATTAAGATCATAAACCTCAAGTTCCAAAACCATTGGGTCTTTACCTGTAATGGATTCTGTTCTAACGATCTTACCATTCTCTTGG
>JAFRJH010000255.1 GCA_017432385.1 Kiritimatiellia bacterium | reverse complement strand
CATCTATTCGGTGCGATACGACGGGAATATCTTCAAGACCTTGGCTACGCTGCCCTGCCCTGTCGTCGTGATGGAAAGCGAGTCACCGGAACTGGCGCGGCGGACCAAGGACCTCGTCGTCATCCAGAACGACGCGGACGAGAGCGCCAAGGCCGCGGCCAGGACTTTTTCCGAAATGGGCAGATACAGATCGTTCGCGTATGTCGGCGACAGGCAGGGGCAGGAATGGTCCGAACGACGCGAGGCGGCCTTCATAAGGGAAGTTGCCGCCAGGACCGGCTCCGAAGTGCAGACATACGACAACAACACCTCCAGCGCCGAGGCAGACTTGCCGCCGCTCATGGACTTTCTGTCAAAGCTGGAGCATCCGGCGGCGGTACTTGCCGCGAACGACATGCGCGCGGCCGAGGTGATTTCGGCGGCGAAGGAGTCCGGCATCGCAGTGCCAACGAGGATCGCCGTCCTTGGCATAGACAACGACCCCTATGTCTGCGACGGAGTCTCGCCCGGCATCTCCAGCATAGAGCCCGACTTCCATGCGGAGGGCAGAGCCGCGGCAGAGCTTCTCGACAAGATGATCCGAAGCCGGTTCTCAAAGGAATCTCGACATGTCTTCTTCGGGGTGAAGCGCGTCGTCCTGCGCGAATCGACGCCGCACCTTCCTCCGGCGGAAAGGCTCGTCGCAAGGGCAAGGGATTTCATCGAGAAGCATGCGACGGACGGCATCGCGCCAGCAGACGTCGCCGCGCACCTCGGCGTGTCGCGCCCCCTTCTCGACCTGCGCTTCCGCGAAACCCAGAAGACAACAGTAGGACAGCTCATAACGGCAACCAAGCTCGGCGAAGTCGCACGGCGACTCCGCGAGACGAAACTGTCCATATCGGCCATCCAGGAGACCTGCGGATTCAGGAACGCAAACGCCCTCAAGAACCTCTTCAAGTCCCGCTACGGCGTCTCCATGCGCGACTACCGCCGCCGGAGAGACGGCACGTCCTGATTGACGCCCTGCGTCATCTGCCCCGAGATGCCGCCTCATTTCTGCAATTGCCGATCACAGATTCGAGGAACTCCAGCCGGTCGGCGGCGTATACCATGCAGTTGGCCCAGTCGCTGCCGCGCCGGGAGTCGAAGTATGTGGGGAGCGTGCCGTCGGCGCGCTGGTGGCGCGTGACGTTGTCGGCGAGCGCCTTCGCCTTCTCCAGGTAGAGCCCGTTTCCGGTGGCCCTGTACGCCGTCGCGAACGCTCCTATCATGTCGCCCATGGAGGCGTCTATCGGAGTGTAGTAGTCATACTGTTCAAGCGCCGTCGGAGTCCTCCAGTTCTTCCAGTCCATGTGGTGCACGGGATCGCTCCACGCCACGAACTGGTCTTCGCACCAGTCGACGATCTCGCACCCCTCCGCGTTCCGTCCTAGCGAGAACAGGCGGATCGCCACATCCACGGCGACGCCCTTCTGAAGGTTGCAGTACGGCGGCTTCGGGTCCACGTCCTCGAACTGCGCGTCCCAGTTCCAGGTCGTCGCCGGACCGCTCAGCGCATAGCCGAACGCACGGTCGCGCGCCGTCGCGAACGCGGCGTCGCCGGTCGCATCGAGCGCACGGTCGAACATGCCAAGCAGGTAGCGCGTCGGCACGATGCGGTTGTCGCGGACGGGCGAGCCGTCCTTCTCGAACACCTTGAGCGGCCAGGTTCCGTCCTCCCCCTGCAGCCTCATGTAGCTCCTGGCGATGGCGAGCGCGGCGTCGAGGTACTTGCGGTCCTTGCCGGCCTCGTACAGGTCGAAGTACGCGTTCGCCACGTGCGCCGGATAGCTCAGCATGTTCTGCCCGGCGTATCTGACCGACACGTCGCGGCGGTCGCCCCAGTACGTCGGGGGAAAGTGCGCGAGCGGCGCGCCCTCCGGCTGGCTGTGCGCGATGAGCCAGTCGGACATCTTCCCGGCGATCGCAAGAGCCGATGCCGCGTCCTTCGGCTCCGCCTTCGCATGGCGGCAGAGCGCACGAATCATCGCGCCCATGATCTTCGCCGGATAGCAGTATAGGTCGTAGCCCTCCGGCGGATCGTCCGACGTCAGCCATGCCTGCACATGCGGCATGCCGAAGACCGCGGCATAGACCTTCCGCGCCGCCTCGCCGTAGCCGCGCACGCGGGCCGGATACGGACCCTGGAACACCGCAGCGCGGTAGAACCTGCGCTCTCCGGAGCCTTCAGCCTTCACGGTGTAGTATCCAGGCGCAAGCGACTCCCAGACGTCGGACGGGACCGGAGTCCAGGGCTTGGCCGCAGTCCACGCGCGCGATGGCGCGCCGCCCTCCTCCGCTGTCATCGTAAAGCGGTACTCCTTCACGCCGTCGACTTCCTTGAATTCGAACGCAGGCGGATGGATGAACGCGCGCGAGCGTCCGTTCCAGAACGGACGCACCCCCGGCACGCCCGTGCGGACGGGCATCTTCGCCTGCTCGCGCGCGCCGGCGTTGAGACGCGCCCAGTCAACAGCGCCGTCTGCCGCCCATGCTTCTGCGCAAAGCATACCGCCAACCACCAGCGCCACGCAGATGCCGCGCACAAACTGGGGACAGACCGCGTTTTCGGATTTCATTTCCGGCGCGTTTCCGGTAAAATGATCGGCAAATCTGACGTTGGCAGTTTTCATGCCAAAGATTATACCACATTCCGAGCCTCCCCCGTGCACCACAGTCAATCAGCAGCACTACGGAATTGAAGCAAGTTTCGATCGGCAGGCCTGTTTCCCTGTACCATTTCTGGCGCTGTCCGCAAAGCCGAGCAGGAGTGCGGCCGGTCCTCCCAAGTCCGTGTCACTGGAATCTCACCGAATCCTGGCCCAGACGAAATCAAGCGCGTCCGGGACGGCGACGGAGAGAACGCCGTCCTTGACGGCGGCATGGCCGCACGGGGAAAGAACCTCCGCCGACGACGCCGATCCGAACGGCCCGAGGTCGAGAGAGAAGTCCCGCTTCGCGTTCAGCTCCCGGAACAGAATGACGTCAAGCCCGAGCGAGACGACATTGCCGACCGCGGTCGGGAAATTGCACGTAAAGGTTGCGGACTGGCTATTCGCGCCCGCGCACGAGCAGACGCCGGCGTTGACACTGCGGCACACAGTCTCGACCTCGTTTGCGCGAGTCGTGAAGTCGCCGTTCAGGAGGCCGACGGACAGCATTTCTCTCAGTCCGGCAACGCCGATTCTGGATAGGCCACCAGCTCGTTGATGGCGTTGGTGACATAATCCAGCTGAAAACTGTTGCCGCAGCGATTCTGCGCAGCGCGCAGGACCTCCAGCCTTCTTTTGCTGGCATGATAGGTTGGATCAACCGCCTGAATGGAACCGTCAAGACTGACATGGCCGGAATTTCTATGCTGCGCAAAATCTATCATCATGTTAAGACAACTTGGCCGGAATTGCTCCAGCTCAGCAGAGGAGAAGACATTGTTCAGGAAATCTTTGCAGAGCATGGAGCGGTCATGACTCTGGCCGTTCGTCAAAGTATTAGTTAGAGAGAGATACCCCTGCATCGCAACCACCGAATTGCTGTTCACGCCCTCGATGGCGAAGATCGACTTAAGCGCATACGCGCCGTACTGCGCGTTCGTGGCGTAT
>JAFRJH010000254.1 GCA_017432385.1 Kiritimatiellia bacterium | reverse complement strand
GCACCTGGTCTGAGTCGTGCATAAAGGTGGTCGTGCCGCCTCCCGAAGACCCGTTCAAGCTGCCTTCGATCGGCGACCTCAGGGACGCGAGCCCCTATCTCGTGGCGGGCATGGGGCGGCGGACGGCGTCGGGAAGGGTCCTCGCCGTCTGGGGCCAGGGCACGTTCCTTATGCGCGACGACGAGGGGCGCGTGATGCGCGTCGAGCTTGCCGACGCTTCCTCCGTCCCGTCGTACGGCGAGCGAGTGACGACAGTGGGATATCCGGAGACGGATCTGTTCAGGATCAACTTCACGCGGGCGAAATGCAGGGTCGTGCCGGATGCAGGCTTCCAGCCGGAGCATGCCGAGGACGTGACGCCGGCGGAAATCCTCCTTGACGACAACGGCCGCAACATGGTGAAGCCCGGTTACCACGGGCGTCTCGTGCGGATCAAGGGCCGCGTATGCGCCGTTCCGTCGGACAGCGGGCAGGGGAGGAGCGTCCTGGTCGACTGCGACGGCTTTCTGGTCTCGCTTGACCTGAGCGCGAACCCGTCGATCGCCGACGGGGTCGAGGCCGGGTGCGTGGTGGAGGCGACGGGCGTTTGCGTGCTCGACTCTCAGAACTGGCGCCCCAGCATGATATTCCCGCGCATCGACAGGATATTCCTCGTGCCTCGTCAAGCCGGCGACCTGCGCGTCCTGTCGCGCCGTCCGTGGCTTACCCCGGGGCGGCTCCTCGTCGTGCTGGCGTCGCTTTTCGCCGCGTTCGTCGGGATGCTGGTGTGGGCGGTTTCGCTGCGGATCGTCGCCAGGCGGACCGCGCGCGCCCTCTATCGCGCCGAGATCGCCAACGCTGCCGCCGAGCTGAGGCTTGACGAACGCACGCGCCTTGCGGCCGAGCTCCATGACTCCGTGGCGCAGAACCTGTCGGGGATATCGATGCAGATTTCCGCCGCGCGGAGCGCGCGGCATGTGGCGCCGGCAGACGAGGAAGCCCATCTCGACGTTGCCGAGCGGATGATCCGCTCAAGCCTTTCGGAACTGCGCCGCTGCATCTGGGACCTGCGCAGCGACGCGCTCGACGACCCCGATTTCGCCGCCGCGCTTGATAGCACTGTCCGCCCTGTCGCAGGCAGGTCTGCGATCCACGTCTCATGCAACGTGAAGCGGTCGCGGCTGAACGACACCACCGCCCATTCGCTCCTTCGCATCGCGAGGGAGCTGACGGCCAACGCGGTCCGCCACGGAGGTGCGGCGAACGTCTGGATCGAGTGCACGTCCGAGCAGGGCACCCTGAGGATGGTAGTGCGCGACGACGGACGCGGATTCAGTCCCGACAGCTGCGCCGGCCCGGGCGAAGGGCATTTCGGGCTGAAGGGAATCCGCGAGCGCGCGCGGCGGCTCGACGCCGCGTTTGCCCTGGAGTCGTCTCCCGGAAAGGGCACGACGGCGACAATCGAAATCAAGGCGGTCGGGGATAACGGAGGCCGGGAATGACGAAGAAAACGAGAATTGTCGTGGCGGACGACCACTCGATCGTCCGAATGGGGCTGTGCACGCTTCTGAAGTACCAGCCCGACATAGAGGTGGTGGGCGAGGCGGAGGACGGCGAGGAGGCGCTCCGCAAGGCGGTGGAGCTGAAGCCTGACGTCGTGGTGACCGACCTGATGATGCCGAAGATGGACGGCGCGGAGACCACCAGGGCGATCCGCGAGGCGCTTCCCGATACGAAGGTCCTCATACTCACGACTTTCGGCACGTCGGCGGACGTCTCGCGCGCGGTTTCCAACGGCGCGTCGGGGGCAATCATGAAGGACGCGACGAACGAGGAGCTTGTAAACGCCATACACGCCGTGGTCCTGGGCGAGACGGTCTTTTCCCCCGAGATCGAGGTCTACGTCAGGGAGGAGCCCGACGTGCCGAAGTTCACGCAGCGGCAGCTGGAGATACTGCACTCCGTCACGCGCGGCCTCACCAACGCCGACATCGCGCGGCAGTTCGGCATCACGACGGACGGCGTGAAGCGCCATGTGATGACGATCTTCAAGAAATTAGGCGCGGCAAACCGCTCCGAGGCCGTCGCGATAGCGATGCGGCGCCAGCTCCTCAAGACATAAGCTCCAGCGCAATAAAGGACTATCTCGATGCCGGCCACCTCAACTACCAGCGTCCGTCGGCAAAGTAACTCCAAAAACGAAACTTCGCGCACTTCGTGAACTTGGCGTGAGGCATAATCGGGAGGTTGAAAATGAAACTGGCAATACTGGCAACATTGGCAACATTCACCACGGCTTTCGCGGGTATCAAATACGATATCCCGATGATGGATACCAGCAAAGAGGCGGGACCTAACGGAGTACATATTGGAGACGTGTGCCTTGCGGGGAAGAAGTACTGGGCTTCGCTTTGCGTCAAGACGCCGAGCCGCGTCACGATTCCTCTCGGCGGCGGGGCTGTTTCGCTCAGCGCCGTCGGCGGCGTAGACTGCCGCAACGAGGTGGACGAACCTGCGACATTCCGCATAGTCTCCCCTGACGGCAAGACGCTGTGGGAGAAGTCTGGCGTCAAGAAAGGCGTGAAGCTTGATGCGACGGTGGAACTGACGGGCCTTGAGTCCGTCGTCCTTGAGGTGTCCGGCGCTGACGGCATCATGGCCGGATGGGCGTTCGGAACCGTCTTCGAGTTTGCCGACGGGAAGTATCCGCCGAACGATGTCAGGATGCACACGACACAGCTTGGCATTCTTACGCCTCCGGAGAGCGCAAAGCCGCGCATCAACGGGCCTGCCGTCTACGGCGTGAGGCCCGGCCATCCGATCATCTACCGCGTGCCAGTCACCGGCCAGCGGCCGATGAAGATTTCTTTGGTTTCATCTGCCGGTGTTGTTTTTAGACAGGATTTACAGGATTCACAAGATTCAAGAAATCCTGTTAATCTTGTCAATCCTGTCAAAAAAATATTTTTCGATCCAGAGACGCGCATCATAACAGGCTCCATCAAAGAACCGGGCGAGTATCAGCTGACGATCGTAGCGGAAAACGCGAAGGGCAAGGACGAGAAGACGCTTACGATCAAGGTTGGAGACAAGATCGCGCTGACCCCCGCGATGGGCTGGAACAGCTGGAACTGCTTCTCCTGGAATGTGACCGCCGACGATGTCCGCAAAGCGGCGGATGCGTTCGATAAGACCGGGCTTGCCGAGCATGGCTGGGCCTACGTCAACATCGACGACTTCTGGCAGAACAAGCCAACGTCGTGGATGAAGGAACTCCACGGTCCTGTGCGTGACGAGAATGGAAAGGTAAACACGAACAAGCGCTTTCCGGACATGAAAGGGCTCGTCGACTACATCCACTCCAAGGGGTTCAAGGCCGGGATCTATTCTTCGCCGGGGCCAAAGACATGCGGAGGATGCGAAGGAAGCTGGCAGCACGAGGCGCAGGATGCAAAGACCTATGCCGAATGGGGCTTCGACTACCTGAAGCACGACTGGTGCACCTACGGGGAAGTCGCGACCGGCGAAGGCGTGGAACGTGCAATGCGTCCCTATCGCATCATGGGCGATGCGCTCAAGGCGCAGGACCGCGACATCTTGTTCTCGCTCTGCCAATACGGGAAGGACGACGTGGGCTCATGGGGCGTAAAGGTAGGCGGGCAGAGCTGGCGCACGACAGGCGACGTGTTCGACAGGTGGTCGTCCATCGCGAACGCGATAAAGGCACTCAAGTCGCAATGGCGTCACGCGGCGCCGGGCGGATGGAACGACCCCGACATGCTCTGCGTAGGGAAGATGTGCTGGAACGAGTTCAAGGGAAGCCGTCTCGCGCCTAACGAACAGTACACGCACATATCGCTCTGGGCGCTTGCGGCGGCCCCCCTCATGATCGGCTGCGACATGACGAAGCTGGACGACTTCACGCTCTCGCTTCTCAGGAACGACGAGGTGATTGCAATCGACCAGGATCCGCTCGGAAAGGCGGCGGCGTGCATCGTGGACAAGGGTGGGTACGATGTCTGGGCGCGTCCGCTAGCGGACGGATCCATTGCGGTCGGTCTTGTGAACTATGGTCTGGACGAGCGCGAAATCGCCTTCGACATTGCGGCTGCGGGCATGGAAGGCGAGTGGAAAGTCCGCGACTGCTGGCGGCAGAAGGACGAGGGAACGGCGAAAGGTGTCTATAAGGCGCGCGTTTACGGACACGCGACGCATCTTGTCCGCTTCATACCGGGGAGTGACGCGAAGCTACGCGTCACCGACATTCGCGAAAAACTATGAAACATGATTTAACCTGGCACTTGACGCAGGATGATTTGTTCAAGAACGGCTAAAACCGCAAGGTAACTCCAAGAACGAAACTTCGCGCACTTCGCGGACTTGGCGTGAGGCATAATCGGGAGGTTGAAAATGAAATTGGCAACACTGGCAACTTTGGCACTGGCAACATTTAACGCGGCGCTTGCCG
>JAFRJH010000253.1 GCA_017432385.1 Kiritimatiellia bacterium | reverse complement strand
CGCGCCCGCCGCAGCCGCGCGCGGCCGCGAACGCGGAGCGTAGCGAGGGACACGGCTCCGCCTCCACACCGGCCGCCCGCATGATCGCCGCCGCATCCTCCGCCCGGAGCGAGCGCGGGTTGCATGTGCGGACTGCGAATCCGCGGCGGACGAACGGCGCGAGACGCGCAAGGACGGTCGCGGCGTCCTTGTCAGCGCAGAACCCCGCGACCAGCGAAAGAGAGCGCGGCGCGACGCCCTCGTCCGCAAGCGCCGCGGCCAGCGCCTCGGCCGCGGGCGGATTGTGCGCGCCGTCCACGATGAACTCCCCGACCTTCTGGAAACGCCCCGGCCAGACGACGTCGGAAAGGCCGCGTGCCGCGGATGCGTTCCACCGGCCGATGGTCTTAAGCGCGGCGATTGCGGTCACGGCGTTCTCGCGGTTGAACGACCCCGCGAGGGAGAATCCGCGCGGAATCTCCGACTCGTCCGCCACGTCGGGGGCGTAGACGAACGGCGCGCCCAGCTCGTCCGCGCGCGCCTTCAGGACCGCGACGGCCTCAGGGGGGTTGCGGGCGACGACGACGGGGACGCCGGGCTTGGCGATCCCCGCCTTTTCCGCGGCGATCTTCTCCACCGTGTCCCCGAGCCAGTCGCAGTGGTCAAGCCCGATGCGGGTTACGACCGCAAGCGCCGGCGAACAGACGTTCGTGGCGTCAAGGCGACCGCCAAGCCCCGTCTCGAGTATCGCGAAGTCCGGATTCGCCTCGGCGTAGACAAGGAAGGCGACAGCCGTCAGCGCCTCGAAGAAGGTGAGGTCCGGCGGCGCGCCGGGAACGCTCCCGACCCTGAGCGACGCCCTCTCCAGCACATCGTCGGAAACGGGCCGGCCGTCGAGGAAGAATCTTTCGTTGATGCGGACAAGGTGAGGCGAGGTGTAGCGGCCGGTCCTGAGTCCGTCAGACCGGAGACACGAATCCAGCATCGCCGCGACAGCGCCCTTTCCGTTCGTGCCGGCCACGTGGATCGCGCGGAACGAAAGCTGCGGATCGCCAAGCGCGGCGCAAATCCCGCGGATCGCGTCCAGTCCGGGCTTCATGCCGAACCGGCGCTTCGCGGCAAGGTCATCGAGAAATCCCATCCCGCCCATGTCACTTCCGCACGTCGGCGACATTGACGAGCGCGGTCGCGCCGGACTTGGCGTCGGCCGGAAGCTCGACTATGTTCCCGCCCACGTCCAGCCCCGTGCAGCCGACAACCGCGATGCCAGGCGCGGAGCCGGAGATCTTGTTGCCGGTGATCGTGATGTTCCGGTGCGAGTCGGTCGGCATCGGCTTCCGCGCGCCGTTCTGGCCCGCGACCATAATGCCACCGCCGTTGCCGCGGACGACGTTGTCCTTCACGACGATGTTCTTGCTGCATCCGCCCTCCATCCACCCGTACTCGAGAGCGATCTGGATGCCGTGCCCTTCCGACCCCTCCAGGAGGTTGCCCTCGATGAGTCCGTCGGACGCCTTGATGAGCAGCCCGCGCGCGCGGTTGTGGCCCATCTTGCAGTCGCGGATGACGAATCCGTTGCCCATCCTCTGGTTAGAGATGATGACGGACCCGGGCGGGAGCTCGCGGTCCGCGTCGAGCTCGACCGTGAACGCCTCCCTAGCGCTGGCGGCGATGCCGGGCCAGAGGTTGTAGGACTCGAAGAGCTTCCGCTCGGCGTCGGTCGTCGGGCCGGCGTCCTTCACCGAGACGACCTTCGCGTCGGGGAGGCACTTGCCGTCGAACGTCATGAGCTGGCACGTGTCGCCAGGGGCGATCATGACCTTGCCCACGTACGGCGCGATGCGGAGCGTCCGCTCCTTCTGCTCCACCACGAACGCATAGCGTCCGCTGATGTTCACGCAGTCGTCGCAGTGGTACTGGAAGATGCACCTTTCGAGGGTCGGGCCCTTGTAGGACTCGCGGGAGTTGAAGGCGTCGTGGTTGCCGCTCCTGAGGCGCCTAAGGGCGCGCTGCGCGAGGTCGCGTTGCGGCGGACAGCGCATTAGCGCACAGCGGACATAGCGGTTGCCGTCCGCCGCGAATTCGGAGATGCCGCCCGAGAAGCCCGAACCCGCCGGCGTCGAGAAGATCACGATGTTCTCGAACGTGCACCCCTTGCAGTTGTGGGACACGAAGGCGCCTCCGCTGATCTTGCGGGACATCTCCTTGACGCTCCAGACCGCGATGTCCCCAACCTCGCCCTTCCTGTTCCCGCCGCCGGTGATGCGGTAGGTGTCCTCGCCGGTGCGCGTGATCGCGATGTTCTTCTGGTATCGCATCGGATTCTTGAGCTCGAGCGTCTCCGCGTCGTAGACCTGAACCGGCCAGAAGTCGCCGTCGCGCATGAGCTCCGTCTCGCCGGGGCGCGGATAGCCATCGATCACACGGACGTCCCAGTTGCCTTCCGCGTCCGCCTTCTCGATCCTCGCCTGCGTGAACGGAAGGTCCGCGTAGTCGATCATGACGTTCCTGAGCGTCAGGTTCGTGCATGCCACGAGCGTGAGCATACGAGTCTTGACCTTGCCGACAAGCTCGCTTCCGGAGAAGTCGATCGTCACGCCGTTGAGTCCCTTGAGCTCCAGGTAGCACGTCTCGCCTTCCTTCGGCGTGAGCATGTAGCGCGCCTTCGGAACCTTGATCTCGCGGCGTCCCGCGGCGATTTCGCCGCGGATGTATTCGACGGGGTCCTCGACCGCGCCGAAGGCGCATGACGCCGCCCCGAATGCTGCGGCCGCAGCTGCAAAAAAGGCATTCATCTTGATTTCAGCTCCATAATTCCCCTGCGGCCAGCGCCTCCTTGATGAACACACGGCGATTCATCTGCATTTTGCCCTCCTGGTTGTCGATCGATCGGCCTGCATTATACCACAAATCCGGCAGGACGGGGCACAAGGCCAAAGGGCGTCATTTCGCCATCGCGGCGTCGTATCCGCCGTCGACGGTGAACTTCTGCATCCCGTCCGGACGCCACCCGTGAGTCGACCCCTGCACATAGGTGATCTTCTTCGGCCCCTTCAGGTTGCGGTAGATGAGCGTGAGCGACGCGGGCGTGGAAACGTAGTCGCCGAGCCCGGAGAAGGAGATGTTCACCGGACACGAGATGCGCTTCGCCGCGAAGACGGGGTCGAAGTACGCCATGTCGGGATACCAGCACTTGGGGCGGTAGGTCGAGAGCTGGCGATTGAACTGCGCCTGACCCGTCCAGTCCCCTCCCCAGGACCCGTTCGCGCTGATGCGCGTGACGCCCGGGACCTTCGCGGCGGCGTGGAGGGCCTGCCAGTCGCCCTGGCTTCCGCCGCCAACGACGAGCTCCTTGCCGTCCCACTCGGGAAGAGTCTTGATCCACTGGAGGTACCGAACCGCCCTCAGCGCACACCACTTCCAGTAGCTGCCCTCCTTCGTCTCGTTGGACTTCGGGTCCATGCCGTAGTCATAGCCCTTGGCGCAGATCTCCCTGAAGAACTCCTTGACGTAGTCGGGGCCACGCCCCAGCTCGAATCCATTCGCGTTGATCTGCATCGATATGCGGTCGTGCGGACCGTTCTTCGGGGGCAGCTGCTCGGCGTGCCCGGCCCCGCGGAATGTTGCCGTTATCGGCATGCGGTTCGTCTTCGACGCCTTCACGGGAATCGTAAGGTAGCCGGTGACAGGCCACGGCCCGGCGCAGGGGATGCGGACGGCATAGAGCCTCACTTCCCTGTCCGGACACTCGACCTGCGTCATCTCGGCCTTCATCGGCACTGCGTCAAGCTCCTTCAGGCACGCGGCCCAGAACTTGTCGTAGTCCTTCGGCTCGTCTGCCATCGGGATGCGCCCTGGCTGCACGCCCGCGCCGCCCTGGAAGAACACGCGCTTCTCCCAGCGGTGGTTCTTGGGGACGCGCTTGCCGTCCTTCGTCACCACGTTCGCCTCGATGCAGACGAACCCCGGCTTGTCTGCCTTCGTCTTGAGGACGAACCCGCCATCCGGGAACGGAAGCGGCTCGCGCCCCTTCTCCGTTAGTCCGTCGTCGCCTCGCCTCTCCCAGTCGACGAAGTACGTGTCCGCCGGGATCTCCCCCTTCACGCCCTCGAGCTTCAGCGTGAACACCATCTCCTCGCCGGGATTGTAGAAGATCTTTCCGCCGGGCGTGGTGCCGACGATCATGGCCTCGTCCCAGCTGATCGCGCCGAAGACCGTCCAGCAAGCGAGGGCGGCGGACGCGAAGACGACCTTCGCGGCGTTTTTCATTTCACAGAACATTGCGGAGCCCACCTTTCCATACACCTGGAATTATATCAAAAAACAACGGAAGGCGGACCGTCCCTGCCGTCCGCGGAAACGACTACCTGATGGAGACGGAGAATCCGGACTTCCAGAGCCGCAGCTCGGTGCCCGTGTTCCGGAGCCTCCAGCTTCCGCCGTCGCATACGAGAGTCGGGGACCCCGAAATGCTCGACGCCCTCGCGATGCGAAATCCGCCCGCCGGACGGTGCACCGAGTCAAAGTCGCCAGACATGGTCACCGTCGCGTTCTCGCCGAAAGTCAGCGTTCCGGAAATCTCCGACGTCCCGGCGCCGACCGTAGCCGCGTTAAGCGCCCACGTTCCCGTGACGGTGAGATCGCCGTTCGCGACCGAGGGAGAGCCCTCGACGTTTGCCACGGCATAGCCCTCCGCGACGCCGTTCAGGTCAAGCGTTCCGGCAAGTCCCTTGAGCGTCGTGAACACGGGAACCGCCGCCGTGAATCCGTCGGGCGCGTACTGCTCGTTTTCACCTGTGTAGTTCTCACGGTACTGCGT
>JAFRJH010000252.1 GCA_017432385.1 Kiritimatiellia bacterium | reverse complement strand
TCCGCCACGAGGGCGAGGCGGAGCCCGTGCTCGCCTCGTTTCCCCCGGGCAAGGTCGTCCTCGCGCTCGACATCTCGCCGCGCCAGAAGACGTACGCGATCGATCCGGACTTCGAGGCCGAGGCGATGCGCGCCTTCGCGGCGGCGGGCATCCGGACGATGAAGCTCAAGCTGGAGGTCCCGTTCAACACCGCCCAGTGCGAGCGCATAGTCCCGGCGGTAAAGAAGTTCGCCAAGGAATGGATGCGCCACGAGCCGGAGTGCGACGTGTACTCGTGCTCGACCGCGGCGCTCCTCTCGCCGAAGCCGCGCGTCGCCCGCAACGACACGGCAGAGCGCTGGGCGAAGCCGATACGTTTCCGCGAGACGATAGACAGGATGTACGCCGACGGCTACAGGGTGTTCGTCGAGGTCGGCCCGCGCGGACTGCTCACGTCCGCGATCGAGGACATCCTCGAGGGCCGCGAGTTCGCCGCGATCCCGCTCAACTCCATCCACCGCCGCGGGGTGCTCCAGGCGCAGCACGGCGTCGCGCAGCTCATGGCGCTCGGCGCCGAGATGGACATATCCGGCCTGTTCGCCCGTCGCGGCGCGTCCCTCTGCGACTTCACCTCGACCGATTCACGCGACCTCAGGCGCTACACCGAGCAGCGGCTCTCCCGCGCCTTCCCGACGCTCACGCTCCTTGGCGAGGAGGAGGCGATCCCCGGCTCCGAGTACCTCGCCGAACCCAAGGGCCGCGGCGCGAAGGCCGCGGCGCGGAAGGCGGCCCTCAGCGCGAGCGCGCGGCTCCAGCGCCAGTTCGAGACGGGCGCGATGCTTCCCCTCGTCTCCGACGCGGACGTCGTCCAGGAGTCTCCGGGAGTCTCCTGCGAGCTTCTTAAGACCTTCAGCCTCGCCGCCACCCCGTTCGTCGCCGATTCCGCCTACGGCGGAAGCCAGCTCTCGTACGCCGACCCCTCGCTGCGCGGACTCGTCATGCTCTCGATCCCCGTCGGCGCGGAGATAATGGCCGAGGCGGCCGTGCGGCTGATTCCGGGACGCGAACGCGCCGTGGTAGTCGCCATCGACGACCTCGTCTGCCGCCGGCAGGTGCAGTTCACCAAGGGCAAGCTAAAGCTCTTCATACGCGCCGAGCGCGAGTCTTCGCCCGACCCGAAGACGGCGGCGGTCAAGGTCCAGCTCAGGACCGAGTCGCCCGACGCGCAGTACACGTGGCCCGTCATGGAGGCGACGCTGCTCCTCTCCACGGAGATGCCGCCTCCGATCCCGGTGTCGGTCGAGGACCTTCCCAGCCCGCGTTCGGTGCACTGGTCCGGACGCGAGATCTACCCCATGCGCCTCGGCTACGGGAGCACCCTGCGCGGAATCGCCTTCGTCGAGTCCTGGGACACCGTGGGCCTCGACTACCAGGTGGACGTCCCGCCGCTCGCCGGCGCCGTGTCCTTCACGCAGATGCCCATCTGGGAGATCAACCCGCTTCTCCTGCACATCGTCGCGAGCGGCTTCATGCTGTGGCGCAGCCACGAGCGCTTTGCCGGCGTGTTCTCGTTCCCGTTCAGGCTCCGGCACCTCGGGCTAAGGAGCGGACCGCCGCGTCCGGGCTCAAGGCTCAACTGCTACCTCCGCCTTACGAGCGTGACGCCGCGCTCGCACCTCTGCGACATCGTCGTCACGGGCGGCGACGGAAACGAGATCATGGAGCTCCGCGGATGGGAGGAGATCGCGGAACGCGTCCCAGAGGAGTACTGCGCCGCCATTCTCCAGCCCGGCACGAGCTTCATAACGAAGAGCCTGTCGAACGACGCCATCGGCGACCCGTCGACGGCGTTCGCGTCCGCCTACGTGACCGACGTCCCGTACAAGCTCTTCGAGCGCGACGAGGAGCTGTGGCTCAAGTTACTCAGCAACGTCGTCCTCAACGCGCACGAGCGCACCGTGTTCGCCGGCATGAAGGGCTCCGTCTCCCGCCGCACGGAGTGGCTCTTCGGGCGCATCGCCGCGAAGGACGCCGTCCGGCGCTACCTCAAGATATTCCATTTCGCGCGCTGGAGCTTCGCGGACGTAGAGATATGGGCGAACGAGGACGGCAAGCCCGTCGCCATCGGCAAGTGGAGCGACAGCATCAACACGAGAATCGACATCGCGATCGCCCATACCGCGCAGTTCGTCGTGGCCGTCGCGGCCGCGGCGGCGAGGGTCGGCGTGGACGTCGAGTCCGCGTCGCGCAACCTCTCCGAGGACTTCGCGGCCGGCGTGTTCGTGCCGGAGGAGCGCGAGCTCGCCGCTCACGCCGTAAACCCGTCGCAGGCGCTCATCCGCTTCTGGTGCGCGAAGGAGGCCGTCTCCAAGGCGCTTGGGACGGGCATACGATTCCCCCCGAAGGAAATGGTCGTCACCGGATACCTGCCGGAGACCGGCGGCATAGCGATCCGGCTGACCGGACAGTGGGTGGACGCGTTCAAGAACCTGAAGGGGCGCGACATCACGGTCTCGACGCGCGCCATGCGCGAGCACGTGCTCGCGTTCTGCTTCATCCCGGCGACTCTCTTCGACGACGGTACAGAATGACTTGCGAACAAGACTTTCCCGAGCACCTCTGCCCGTATGCGCGCCGGCTCGCGGCGAAATCGCCGCGCTTCGCGCTCCAGGCCTACGATCCGAAGCGTCCCCCCCGCGGCGACGCGCCCGGCCGCTACTCGTCGGATCCCTTCGGCGAGCTGTCGCGCGCCTCGAAGTGCTTTGGGCTGAAGCAGCGGTTCCCGGACCGCGTGCTCGTCATGACGTCCGACCGCTGCTTCATGAACTGCCGCCACTGCACGAGAAGGGGGCTGCTGGGCCGGGCGGAGGTGGTCAGGACCCCCGCTCAGCTCGCGGAATGCGTCCGCTACGTGAAGTCGCGCCCGAAGGTCCGCGACGTCCTCCTCTCTGGCGGAGACATCCTGACGCTCCCCGACGACGCGGTGATGCGCTTCGTGGACGCCTTCGCGCGGCTCCGGCAGGTCGATGTCGTGAGGGTCTGCACGCGCGCCCCGTCCACGAATCCCGGGCGCGTCACGCCGTCCCTCGCCGAGGCGCTGGGGGCGTCCGGCAAGGTCTGGGTCAACACCCAGTTCAACTGCGCCGACGAGGTGACGCCGGCGGCCCGCCGGGCGGCGCGGCTGCTCGTCGAGGCGGGGGTGCCTGTCAGCTGCCAGACGGTGCTCCTCAAGGGCGTCAACGACTCCGCGGCCGAGATGCTCAGGCTCTTCCGGGCGCTGAGCGCGGCGCGCATAAGGCCATACTACGTGTTTACCTGCGACCCGGTCGCGGGCATAGACCGATTCCGCGTGCCGATCGCGAAGGCGCGGGAGATAGAGCGGAGGTGCGCCGAGTCGATCGGCGGACTGTCCATGCCGAGGTTCGTCAGCGACATCCCCGGCGCGAAGAGAAAGGTCCCTGTCAATGAAGACATACGTCTGCGGACACCGTAACCCCGACGTCGACTCGGTCGCGAGCGCGTTCGCCCTCGCCGACCTGCGGCGCCGCACCGGAACGCCCGACGCGGAGGCAATCTGCGCGGGGCGCCTCCCGGAGCGGGCGAAATGGATGTTCTCGCACTTCGGCGCGAAGCCGGTCAGGGCGCTGCGCGACGTCTACGTGCGCGTGCGCGACCTCGTGGACCCGGACGTTCCGGCGATCGACGCGGCCATTCCGCTCGTGGAGGGGCTCCGCCTCCTCGAGGCGAGCGGCGAGTCCAGCCTTCCCGTGCGGGACGCCGACGGCCGCTTCGTCGGGATGCTCTCCCCCGCGAAGCTCCTGAGCCTCTTCATCGCGAAGTCGGATCTCGCGATGCCCGTGGGCGAGGCGCCGCTCCACAAGTGCGCGCAGGTCCTCTCCGAGTCGGACCGCGTGCACGACATCCGCGCCGCCGCGCTCAGGAACTCGCACAACCACTTCCCGGTCGTCGACGACGCGGGGCGGCTTGTCGGCACGGTCCTCAAGCGGGCGTTCGCAGAGGAGCCCCCGTACAGGATGATCATCGTCGACCACAACGAGACCGACCAGGGCATACCCGGACTTGAGGAGGTGCCGGTCGTCGAGGTCGTCGACCACCACCGGATATCGTTCGCGGCGACGAAGGAGCCGATCCGCTACACGGCGGACGTCGTGGGCTCCACCTGCACTCTCGTCGCGCGCATGTTCCGCGCCGCCGGCGAGCGCCCCACGAAGGAGACGGCGGGCGTCCTGCTCGCCGGGGTCGTCGCGGACACGCTGCTCTTCCAGTCGCCGACCACCACCGACGCGGACAGGACTATGGCCGCGTGGCTGGAGAGGCTCTGCGGCGAAAGCGCCGCGGACGTCATGGCGGGGCTCATGTCCGTCGCCTCCCCGCTCGTGAGCATGTCCGCCGACCAGGCTGTCGCGAGCGACGCGAAGCTCTACACCGAGGGCGGCTGCAGGTTCTCGCTCGCCCAGATCGAGGAGACGAACCTCGCCGTGTTCCACCGCCGTGCGAAGGAGCTCTCCGAGGCGATCGAGAGGGTGGTCTCGAAGGACGGACTCGACTTCATGGCGCTCATGGTCACGGATCCCGTGCGCGGCAACTCCGAGCTTCTGTTCTGCGGTTCGGAAGGCGTCCGGCGCGCGCTCCCGTACCGCCGAGGGCCCGCCGGCACCCTCGTCATGCCCGGCGTCCTCTCCCGCAAGAAGCAGCTCCTTCCCGAGGTTCTGGCCGCGATATCCGGCTCCTGACGCGGCAGTCGGGTAGACGGGGGGCGCGCGCATTTGGTAGAATAGCCGGAAAACGCCGCGGACGCCCAGGCGTCCGGCGACGAAAATCGCTTCAGGACAAGGAGATGGAACTGGAATCCGGAAAGACCCCCATCGGCGAGATCGCCCCGGCGGACGTGGTGCGCGAACTCGGGCGCGGCAGCCGCGCACTGCTCTTCGTGCGCCACTCGGAACGTCCGAAGATCGCCTATGAGGACAAGACGTTCGGCGCGGCGCTGCCTCTCACGGAGCACGGCGCGCGGCTCTGCGCGGACTTCGGGCGCATGCTGAAGGGCGCGGCCGACGACGTCGAGTTCAGGGCGAGCCCGCTCCGCCGCACCGTGATGACCGCGGAACTTGTCGCCGAGGGGATGGGCCTGGCCGGGGCGGACGTGGAGCGCGACGCGAAAATAGGCAACGGCTCGGCGTACATAGCCTCCGAGCTGAAGGTCTGGGAGCTCTTCAGGGACGGATCGTTCTTCGAACGCATGGTCGAGTACATGGAGAGGGGCGAACAGTACGGTTTCAATCCGATTGCCCCCGCCACCGACTCCTTCGAGGACTACGCCGTCTCGGTCTTCCGCGCGCGCCTCGGCATATACGCGACGCACGACGTCTACGTCGCGGCGTTCCTGCACGCACGCGGCGTGAAGACCGATTTCTGTCAGCGGAACTGGCCGCGCTTCCTGGACTCGGCCGCGGTGTTCATCGACCCCGACGGCTCGCGAAGGTACGCGCTCGTCCGCGCGGGGCTCTCAGACCATGCTTGCGGAGTGTGATGCGATGAGCGAGGAGTTCGACAGGATTTTCCTGGCCCTGGCCCTCCGCGAGGCCGAGAAGGCCGCGGACGACGGAGAGGTCCCGACGGGGTGCGTTGTCGTGGAGGAACCCGCCGACCCGTCCGCCCCGCCAAGCGCGGCGCGCATCCTCGGGCGCGCGCACAACCAGACCGAGGGGCTTGTCGACGCAACGGCCCACGCCGAGGTGCTGGCGCTGTCGTCGGCTTTCCAGGCCAAGGGCAACTGGCGGCTCCAGGGGACGCGGCTCTACGTGACGAAGGAGCCGTGCCCGATGTGCGCGGGCGCAATCGTGCTCGCGAGGGTGAAGACTGTCGTCTGGGGCGTCTCCGATCCGAAGCGCGGCGGCGGAACCGTGTTCGGCATATTCGACCATCCGGGGATAAACCACCATCCGGAGATAGTGAAGGGCGTCATGGAGAACGAGTGCATGGCGGTGCTGAAGGACTTCTTCCGCCGCCGCCGGGAGGAGAAGCAGTGAAGGGGAGGCTCAGATTCGTCGTGACCGCGGGCCCGACGCGCGAACACCTGGATCCGGTGAGGTTTCTCACCAACCCCTCGACGGGGAAGATGGGCTTCGCCGTGGCGCGTGCGGCGGCGGCGCGCGGACACGAGACCGTCCTGGTGGCGGGGCCCGTGGCGCTGCGCACGCCGAAGGGCGTCCGGCGAGTGGACGTCGTAAGCGCACGGGACATGTCCGCCGCAGTCGAGGAGGCGCTGGACCGCGGACCGCGAACCACCGTGTTCATCGCCGTCGCCGCGGTCGCCGACTGGCGCCCGGCGAAGACCGCCGCGCGGAAACTCAAGAAGCGGGAGATGCCCGGCGTGCTGCGGCTCGTCCGCAATCCGGACATCCTGAAGTCCGCCAGCGCGTCGGTCAAGGTCGGCTTCGCGGCCGAGACGGACAACGTGCTTGCCGAGGCGCGGCGGAAGTGCCGCGAGAAGGGCCTCGCGTTCATTGTCGCGAACGACGTCACCGAAAAGGGCTCGGGATTCGGCACGGACACCAACCGAGTGACTTTCCTGCGCGCGGACGGATCCGTGGAGCGTCTGCCGATGATGTCCAAGCTCGCCGTCGCGCGGAGGATAGTGAAGGCCTGCGAAGCTCTGGCAAGGCCAGCGTGACGCGCGGCGGCGGGAATGTGACTGGCTGTTTCCCCTGTCAGCCGTCGCCGTGATATGTTATAATTCATTCATGAGAATGAGACCTGTTCTGGTTGCGGCGTGCGCCGCTGCAGCTGCCGGATATGCCGCGTTGGGCGATTCGACCTCGTCGCCGGCCTTCGCGCGGGCGAAGGAGGTCGTCGCGAAGGTCGACGGACGCGACGACTGCGGGAGGATGGACTACTTCGACAGTGCGAAGCCGGTCGCCGTGACTGGCGACACGGCGGTGGCCATCAAGCTCAAGTGCGAGGTCGGCGGCGACTGCGTTATGTACTGGCGCTCGGAGAGCATGGCCGACTTCGCGTCTGATCGCGGCGTGCGGTTCTCGGCGATCGGCGACGGAGAGTTCCACACATATGTCCTTCGTCCGGACTGGAAGGTGAACGACGGGATCGTCAAGCTCAGGATCGACTTCCCCTACGACAGGAAGAACCCCGACCGCAAGGTGTCGAACAGCCTCAAGGCGGTCGTCTTCATGCGCCACGGGTTCGAGCCGTTCGACTCGAAGGACGCGGACGGAATCGTGTTCCGCATGAAGTCCGACGTTTTCGAGTACCTTTCCATGAACTGGAAGGCGAAGAAGGGCGACAAGGAGCCCAAGCCGTTCAACATGGGCTTCACCACCATCCCCGACGGACGCGAGCACACGTTCTGGTTCGACTTCAGGAACACGAAGGAGCGAATGACCTTTGGCGCGCCGCACTGGTACGGGACGATCGAGGGATTCTGCTTTCGCGCCAACCTGAGGTACGGGGAGTTCATGCCGAAGGACGTGGAGTTCGTGAAGGGCGTCCCGTCCATCCCCGCCGATCCCGTAGTCCGCCAGGCCTTCCCCGAGGACGCGATTCCGCGCACGGGGCGTCCGCTGCCGATTGAGATCGTCGTGAGGAACTACGGCACGGAGCCGGCGGATGGGATCCGCTTCGCCGTCGAAGGGCTTCCGGAGGGCGTGCGCGTCCTCGATCCGTCCGACCTCTCGCCGAAGGGGGCCGTCGCGCCGAGCGCCGGCTACGACTACATCCGCGACGACTACATGCCGAACGGACTCCCCAACGAGCGGCGCTTCCGCATCACGCTTTCCGACCCGGGGCGTCCGGTCGACTTCACGGCGAAGCTCGTCCTTTCCGCGAACGGCGGCGCGCGGAGCGAGAAGTCGTTCCGCGTCAAGGTGCTGCCGTCGCTCGGACTCGCGAAGTGCGCGTATCCGCCCGAGCCGAAGCCGGTGGACACGGGCGACGTTGAGATCGGCGTCTTCCTCTTCCCCGGCTGGGTGCGCCACCAGTGGTATCCGGCATGGGACGCGAAGCCGGAGCGCAAGCCCGTCCTCGGCTGGTACGACGACCGCCTTCCGGAGGTGCGCGACTGGCAGATCAAGTGGCTTGTGGAGAACGGAGTCTCGTATGCGTTCGTAGACTGGTACTGGGACCCCGGGAATGGCCCGCGTCCCGGCTACTGGTTCGAGGGGATATCCAAGGCGCGCTACCGCAAGTACCTGAAGTACGCCGCGCTATGGTGCAACGAGGGGTCGTACCGCCATTCCGAGAAGGACCAGGCGGAGGTGACGAAGTACTGGATCGACGACCTCGTCGCGGATCCGCAGTACATGAAGATAGACGGCAAGCCCGTCGTTGGACTATGGGGGCTCAACATGGACAAGTCGCTCGGACCCGGCGGTGCGAAGAAACTTCTCGCAATCTCCCAGCGGCTCGCGCGCGACGCGGGGTACCCCGGCATCTACTTCGTGAGCATGCACGGCGAGGTGAAACTCGCCGCGGTCCGCGGCGGCTTGAAGGATTCCGGCTTCTCGGCCAGCTTCGAGTACTGCTACGGGACCCGCTGGTCGGTGCACTGGCCAGGGCTCCTCAACGGCGCTATCGACTATTCCGCCGTCGCTGACTCTTCGATGGCGCACTGGCGGGAGCTTCGCGACGGATGCGACCTGCCGTTCTTCCCTTCGCTTTCGACAGGATGGGGCAACCTGCCGTGGCTCGGCGACAGGGGGTGGGAGATCGCCGGGAAGACGCCGGAGAAGTTCGCGAAGGTCTGCCGCGACGCGAAGCGCTTCAGCGAGGAGACGGGCGTGAAGCGGCTTATGATGGGTCCGCTCGACGAGTGGTGCGAAGGCGAGATCGGCTGGCCGAACGCCGAGCACGGATTCGGCATGCTCGAGGCCGTGCGCGAGACTTTCGCGAAGAGGCCGCCTGGGGGCTTCCCGCTAAACTACGGACCACAGGACGTCGGCCTCGGTCCCTACACCAAGGACGTGGCCGTGATAGGCTCCGGCAAAGAGTAAAAGGAGGGATGTCCATGTGCGGAAAGACTTGTCCGGGAATGATAATGGCCGTCCTCCTTGTGGCGACGGGCTCGGTGGTTGCCCCAGCAGGCGCCGGCGTGCGCGAAGACTTTGCGAACCCGCCGCCTGAGTCGCGACTCCAGGCATGGTACCACTGGACGACCACCGGCATCACAGACGAGTGCCTCGCCGCCGACCTGAAGGCGATGGGCGAGCTGGGCATCGGAACGGCGCATGTGTTCATGCCCGGACAGCAGCCGCTCCCGCCCAACACGCAGCCGCTGTCCGAGGAATGGTGGAAGCGCTGGGAGACGGCGATCCGCGAGGCGAAGAAGAACGGCATCAAGCTCGGGTTCCACAACTGCCCCGGCTGGTCGTCGTCCGGCGGCAATTGGATCAAGCCAGAGGACTCGATGAAGGTGCTCGTCGCCGCCGCGACGGACGTCGACGACCTCTCGAAGAGCGTCAAGCTCGCCGAGCCGGTTTCGCAGATGGGCTTCTACCGCGATGTCGCGGTGTACGCGTTCCCGATCGAGAGGCCCGTCGTCCCGACTAGGGTGTCGGGCGACTTCGAGGCGGACTTCGAGGCGTTCATGCGCGGCGGGAAGCCGCTCGAGCTGCCGACGGCGGAGAAGGACCCCGGCTGCACTCTCGCCTTCGAATACGACCATCTGATAACGCCCACCTCGCTCGTCACTTGCTGGGACGAGTCGCAGTTCCACCTCGACTTTGAGGTTTCGGCGTCGGCCGACGGCAGCGTCTGGAAGACCATCGCCGAGCACAAGTACCGGCTCTACAACTGCCAGCTGACGCCGAAGGTCCTGCCGCTCAGGGAGTGTCCGCCCAGCCGGTTCTTCCGCATCAAGGTGTCGACCGTCCAGCCGCCGGTGTGGGTCAAGTTCATCCGCCGCAAGCTCGTGTCCGCCGTGTTCACGTCGCTTCCGCTCGTGAGCGAAATCGACGATAAGAACGGCGCGTCCGTGGCGATCGGCTATCGTGCTCCCGCCGATCCGGCCGAGGCCGGGATTCCCCGCGCTTCGATTGCCGACGTGACAAGGCACATGCGTGCCGACGGCACGCTGCAGGTCCCAGCCGGAGAGGTTTCCGCCGTCCCTGACGGGAAGTGCTGGCGCATCCTGCGCGTCGGCTACACGACGACCGGCAAGATGTGCGCTCCCGCGCCGTCGAACGTGCGCGGACTCGAATGCGACAAGCTCACGAAGAAGGGCCTCGATGCGCACTGGCCGCACATGCCGCGCAAGATGTTCGCCGCGCCCGGCGGGAAGGGCACGGTGGCAGTCTCTATAGTCGACTCGTGGGAGGTCGGCGGACAGAACTGGACCGAGGACTTCCCCGCCGAGTTCAAGCGCCGCCGCGGCTACGACATCCGTCCGTGGCTCCCCGCGATGGCCGGATACACGGTGGGCACGGCGGGCGAGACGGCGAAGTTCCTCTTCGACGTTCAGCGCACCGTCTCCGACCTGATGGCCGAAAACTACTTCGACTACTTCGCCGAGCTCTGCCACAGGGAGGGCGCGCTTTCCGCGACGGAAAGCTACGGCGGGCCGTTCGACACTCAGCGCGCGTTCATGTCCGCCGACGTCCCGACCGGCGAGTTCTGGCTCGGGCGCGACACGCACTACTCGCCGCGCCTCGCTGCGTCCGCGGGACACGTCAACGGACGCCGCCAGATCGCCGCGGAGGCGTTCACCTCCGACCCCAAGGAGGGCCGCTGGCAGGCGACGCCGCACGAACTGCGCGTGAGCGGTGACCGCGGCTGGCTCGAAGGCATCTCCCAGATAGTCTACCACTCCTACGTGCAGCAGCCGTATATGAACGTGCAGCCTGGTTTCTCGCTTTGGCAGCACGGCTCGCAGCTCAACCGCCACACGACCTGGTGGCCGGAGGGAAAGTGGTGGGCGCAGTACGTCCACCGCGGACAGTTCATCCTCCAGAGCGGCAAGCCGAAGGCGGACGTGCTCATGCTCGCAGGCGACGGCTCGCCGAACGGCGCCAGCTACCAGGCCGACCTGGTGGACGCGGGCTACAGCTACGACTGCTGCGGCGCGGCCGACCTCCAGCGGCTCGAAGTCCGCGACGGCGGCGTCGCGATGCCGGGTTGCAGCGCATACGACGTCCTCTGTCTGGGCAAAGACCGCTACCTCACATGCGCGACACTCAGGAAGGTGAAGGCGCTGCTGGAGGCTGGCGTCCGCGTCTCGGGGAAGCGTCCGTCAGGCACGCCGACGCTGTCGGACGATTCGGCGGAGTGGAAGCGGCTTGCGGACGAGATATGGAGCGGAAGGTTCAATAACCTCAAGACGGACGAGTCCGCGCTCGGCGCCGCCCGTTCGTTCGGACTCCGCGCGCCGGTCGAGTCCGGCGGGAAGCTCGCGGCGATCCGCCGCGTAATCGAGGGGCGCGACTTCTGCTTCGTCATGGCCGCCAAGAAGGGCGAGCCGTTCGAGGGCGAAGTGTCCTTCGCCGCCAGCGGGCGTCCGGAGTGCTGGGACGCGAAAACGGGGAAGATCGAGCCGTTGCCGTGGATTGTGGACGAGGAAGGGCGCGTCAAGGCGCACCTGTCGCTGCGGGCGGACGAATCGATGTTCGTCTCCTTCCGCAAGCCGACGGCGGGTGAGCGACCGGCCTCGGCGTGGGCTGGAGCGAAGGAGCCAAGCGTCGAGAAGGACGTTTCGTCGGACTGGACAATCGTCTCGTTCGCGGGCAAGAACGCGCCCGCCGCGCCGCTGGCGTTTCCGAAACTGACTGGATGGAACGAATCGGCGGACGAACGTCTCAAGTACTTCGCGGGCCGCGCCGTCTACGAGCGGAAGGTCGACCTGGGCGGCGTGAAGGAACCGTGCGACCTCGACCTAGGCGACGTGCGCGAGATTGCGAACGTGTGGGTGGACGGCGAGTTCCTCGGATGCCTCTGGGAGGCGCCATACCGCACGGCGCTGCCGAAGTCCGCGCTCGGCAAGTCGGTGACTCTGCGCGTGGAGGTCGTGAACACGTGGCCCAACCGGCTTATCGGCGACTCGATCGCCCGGAAGCGCGGCGCGGCGGAGCCGAGGGGGGAGCACAACGTGCCGCAGTGGGTGCTGGACGACAAGCCAGACTCGGGCACGGGCATCTACACGTGGGCGAGCTGGCTGAAGGGCTGGAATCCGGAGGATGCGCTGCGTCCTGCGGGTCTCCTCGGCCCCGTCCGCGTTCTGCGCCGCTGACCTGTCCGCGGCACTTCCGCCGCGTGGTGCGCCGGCATGCCGCCGCGTCATGGGGTTCTCGCTTGCAACCGCAGGCGCTTTTTGGGATAATATTCCCATGAAGACTGTTGTACGCATTTTGTGCGCGGCGGCGTGTTGCGCTGTCGCGGTGGGTTCCGTAATTGCCGCGGACACCGTGTCCGTGAGGCCGGAGAACACGGACGAAATCCTGGTTAACCCCGACATGGGGCTCGTGATGTTCCACTACTCGAACAGGCAGTGGGCGTACGGCCAGCTCGAGGAGCGCGGCGACACGCTGGACTGGTTCCCGGGCGTGTCCGCCGTCTATTTCCGCCTGCCGTGGTGCCTCCTCGAGCCGAAGGAGGGCGAGTACCGCTGGGACCTGATCGACAGCTACGCGGCGCCCTGGATCGCGGCCGGAAAGCAGATCGGCCTGCGCGTCACTTGCTGCGAGTCGCGCTATCCGTTCGCGACGCCGGAGTGGGTGAAGGACGCGGGCGCTAGGGGCTGGTTCTTCAAGATGAAGATGACCCCCATCTTCGGCAAGGAGGTGCCCGGCGGCGACGTTGACCTCTGGGAGCCGGACTACGGCGACCCAGTGTTCCTCGCCAAGCTCGAGAACTTCCTCAAGGCGATGGCGCGCCGCTACGACGGCAACCCTAACGTCGCCTTCATCGACGTCGGGACGATCGGCATGTGGGGCGAAGGCCACACGCGCGCGTACAAGCGCGAGATGGAGAAGCAGGGGCGCGACATACGCGAGGCGTTCCCGCTACACTACAGGATGCACAGGCGCATCTTCCCCAACTCGACGGTCCTGTGCATCGACGACCAGGCGGGCGGAGTGAACAAGGACCCCGATCCGCCGCTCATGAAGCTCGCGCGAGAGCTGGGGTTCGGCTTCCGCGACGACTCGATCCTCGTGAACGCCGCGCCGAACTGCTGGTTCCACGACAACTGGGCTGGGCTGTTCGCGCCCAAGACGCCGGTATTCCTCGAGCACGAGCACTACGACCTCTCGACCGAGCGCGGCGCGTGGAGCGACGAGAAGCTTGTGGAGTCCGTAGCCGCCCACCATGCGACGTGGCTCTCCATCCACGGCTGGCCGAAGGAGTGCTTCGAGAAGGCCAAGGACGCCTATGCGCGTGCGGCGCGCCAGATCGGCTACCGCTTCGAGCTTCGTGAAGTCGAGTATCCTGGCGAAGTCGCGGTCGGCGAGCAGTTCCAGATCAAGTCGAAGTGGGTGAACGTCGGCGTCGCTCGCCGCTACAAGGGCGCGACCCTCGCGTGGTCGCTCGTGGACGGGAAGGGGCGCGTCGCGTGGGTGATGGCGGACGACGCCTACGACTTCAAGGACGCCGAGCCGAAGTCCGGCGACGCGGAGAAACCGGTCTCGCTCGCCTCGCGCTGCACCGTCGGCTACAGGGGCGACATCCCGGAGATCAACGACGGCGTATGGGTGTACACCGTGAAGTTCAATATCGGAAACTTCGCGAACGACAAGCGCGTGCCGACGATCGAGCCAGGCGAGTACACGCTCTGCGCCTCGCTCGGCGACGCGGACGGGACGCCGCGGCTCGCTCTTCCGCTCAGGGGCGGCAGGGACCGCCGCTACCCGGTCGGCAGGATAAAGGTGACCGCGCCCTGACGTGCGCGGCTACCGCGGCGTTTTCGCCGCGCATGCGAGGCGCCATTCCCGCATCGTCATCCCGGTGAGGCGCTTGAACGTCCGCTTCAGGTACGACTCCGATTCGTATCCGCAGAAGCTTGCGATCGAGCCGATGGTGCGCCACCTGTCGGCGAGGAGCTCTTTCGCCCTGTCGATCCTGCGCTCGACGATTGCGTCCGTTATCGTCCTTCCCGTCGCCGCCTTGAAGCGCGCGGTTGCGAGCCTCCTCGAGCATCCCATCTTCGCCGCCACGGAGTCGAGGGAGATCGTCGGCGACGTTGCTTCGAGCCGGATGAGCTCT
>JAFRJH010000251.1 GCA_017432385.1 Kiritimatiellia bacterium | reverse complement strand
CAGCCCCAAACACACAACTATGATATAATATCAAGCGAAAGGATCGAAGAAATGAGCACTATCGCAAAGAACATCCTGTAGAAGGTCGGCGGAACACCGCTCGTAGAAATCTCCAGCAAGCTCAACAAAGGCGGAGCGAGAGTCCTCGCCAAGGTGGAGTTCTTCAACCCGGGCGGAAGCGTCAAGGACCGCATCGCCCTCTCCATGGTGGAGGCATCCGAGACGTCGGGCGTCCTCAAGCCGGGAGCGACGATCATCGAGCCCACGAGCGGCAACAACGGCGTCGGCCTCGCCCTCGTGAGCGCGGTGAAAGGCTACCACCTCATTCTCACCATGCCCGAGACGATGTCGATCGAGCGCCGCAAGCTCGCGGCCGCCTACGGCGCGGAACTCGTCCTCACGCCCGGCGCGGCCGGCTTGCGGGGTGCAATCGCGACGGCCCACGCGCTCCGCGACTCCACGCCCGGCGCGGTTATCCTCCAGCAGATCGAGACCCCCGCAAACCCCGATTTCCACTACCGCACCACCGGTCCGGAGGTCTGGGCGGACACGAACGGCGAGGTCGCAGCTTTCGTGGGCGGCGTCGGAACTGGCGGCACGATCACCGGCACCGGGAAGTACCTCAAGGAGAAGAACCCGAACGTCAAGCTCTTTGCGGTTGAACCCGACACGTCGCCCGTCCTCTCCGGCGGACAGCCCGGTCCCCACACGATCCAGGGTATCGGCGCGGGCTTCGTCCCGAAGGTGCTCGACACCTCTATCCTGACGGAGGTCATCAAGGCCTCCGCGGAGAACGCAGGCGCGACGGCGCGCGCAGCCGCTGCGCAGGAAGGGCTTCTCGTCGGCATCTCGTCCGGCGCGGCGCTCTGGGCGGCGCTGGAGCTGTCGAAGCGTCCCGAGTTCGCCGGCAAGACGATCGTCGCGCTCCTTCCCGACACGGGCGAGCGCTACCTCTCGACCTGGCTCTTCGAATGACACCGGAGACGCGATTCGAAACGACGCGCGCGGAGGCCCTGGCTTTGCTGGAGCCTTCGCGTCGCGTTGAGCTTCGCGAGCGGGCGCACGAGGTGACTTTGGCGTGCGTCGAGAAGCGGTTCGACTTCTGCTCGATCATCAACGCGCGCTCGGGACGCTGCAGCGAGAACTGCAGGTGGTGCGCGCAGTCGGCGCACTGGAAGACGGGATGCGAGACGTACGGCTGGGTCGGGACCGAGGCGTGCGTCAAGGCCGCGCGCGAGGCCGCGGCGAACGGAGCGGACAGGATCGGCATCGTCACCTCGGGCCGCACGCTCTCCAGCGACGACGTCGAGAACGTCTGCTCGGCGCTGCGCGCCATGCGCAAGGCGGAGCCCCGGATCGGGCTTTGCGCCTCGCTGGGGCTCCTCTCCGAAGACGATCTCGCCAAGCTCAAGGCGGCCGGGCTCCAGCGCATACACTGCAACCTCGAGACCGCGCCGTCCCTCTTCCCTTCGCTGTGCAACACGCACACGACGGCCGACAAGCTGGCAACGCTAAGGGCGGCGAAGAAGCTCGGCTTCCAGATCTGCTGCGGCGGCATCATCGGGATGGGGGAAACCGACGAGCAGCTCGTCGAATTCGCGTTTGCGCTCAGGGAGATCGCGCCGGACTCGATTCCCGTCAACGTCCTGCATCCAATCGAGGGGACGCCCCTCGCGGACCGCGGCATCCTCGACCCGGAGCGCGTCGTCGATTCCGTCGCCGTCCTCCGCCTCGTCAACCCGTCGACGCCGCTCCGCTTCGCTGGCGGACGCCGCGACATGAGCGACGAGACTGCCGCGAAATGCATCTACGTCGGAATGTCCGCCGGCATCGCGGGCCCCCTTCTCACGACGCCCGGCGCCGACTTCGACGACGACCGCCATCTCGCGGCGCAGGCCGGCTACTCGGTCGGACGGCAGCCGGCCGGATAGTCGCAGACGGACAAAGTATGGTAGAATATACGGCATGGACAATGAGTTCACGCCGCAGAGACTCGCGGAGGCGTTCGCGGAGCACCGCGCCCGCCTCCTGTCGCTTGTAGAGAAACGGCTGAACCCGGCCATGCTGAAGCGCATGTCCCACGAGGACGTGCTGCAGGAGGCCTATCTCGCCGCGGCGAAGCGGCTTGGGTATTTCACCGGCAACCCCGACGTGCCCGTCTACTTCAAGCTGCGGACGGTTCTCCTCCAGACCATGACCGACCTCGAGCGCCGCAACCTCCAGGCCGCCAGGCGCGACGCCCGAAGAGAAGTCGTGATCGCCGGCGACGAGACTGCGGCGGACACGCCGGACGCCCTCCGCCTTGACCGGATCGCAGCGGACGTCACGTCCCCGCCATCGCGCGCGGACCGCAACGAGCGGCGCGCGCTCCTCCGCGGCGCAATCGCCGCGCTCTCCGACAACGACCGCGCGGTAATAGAGCTTCGCCACTTCGACGGCATGGGGAATTCAGAATGCGCCGCCGCGCTCGGCATCGAGCCGAAGGCGGCGTCCATCCGCTACGTCCGCGCCCTCGAACGCCTGCAGAGTATACTCATGGAGTTGTCTTGTTTTAAGAAGTGATTTTAGCCACAAAGAACACAAAGGACACAAAGAAGTGAAGTGCAAGATGACAGACGAAGAGGCTAAAGTAATTTGCGACAGAATAAGGCAAACAGCCTACGCCATTCATCTGTATCTGGGGGTGGGCTATCTCGAGAAAGTTTATGAAAACGCGCTTGCACATCGTTTGTGTAAGCAAGGAATGAATGTTCAGACACAGTTTCCCATACAGGTTGTTGACGAGGACGGCTATGTCATTGGCGACTATTTGGCAGACATGGTGGTTGACGGAGTCGTTGTGGAACTGAAGGCTGTGTCCGCATTGAACGGTGCACATATTGCCCAACTGCTGAACTATCTCAAGGCAACGGGGATGAAGCATGGCTTGCTCATCAATTTCGGCTCGGAAAAGTTCGAGTGCAGAAAGGTCGCAGGGCGTCCTTGAACCCTTTGTGATCTTTGTGTTCTTTGTGGCTGAAAGACTGCGCTATGAATGAACCTGAAATACAATTAAACGATCCTCTACGTTCGCTTGCGGCGGAACTTGACGAGCTGGGAAACGCGGAGTCGGGGCGCCCCTGCCCGCCGCCCGAAATCCCGGACTTCCGCATCGCTGACGTTCTTGGACGCGGCGGCATGGGAACGGTCTATCTCGCGGAACAGGTCTCGCTTGGACGGGAGGTTGCGCTCAAGGTAGTGAATTGCGCCGGCAGCGGGAATGTCGACGAAGCCCGCACCGTCGCGCAGCTCCACCATCCGAACATCGTCCAGGTCTATGCGGCAGGCACCGCCGAGGGCCGTCCGTGGTTCGCGATGGAGCTCATGCGCGGCAAGACCGCATGCCACGGCGACTTCGCGTCCGCCGGTTATGTCGCCCGCATAGGCGTCCAGATAGCCGAGGCGCTTTCCTACGCCCACCGCTGCGGCGTCATCCACCGCGACGTGAAGCCGTCCAACATCTTCATCGGGGAGAACGGACTCGCCAAGCTCGGCGACTTCGGACTAGCCAATTCGTCCGGCGACGGCGGCACGCGCCGCTATATGGCGCCGGAGCTGCTGAACGACGGCAAGGCGTCCGAATCGAGCGACCAGTACGCGCTTGGCGTGACCCTGCTTCAATTGGCCGGGCGCATCGTCCCCGACGTGCCGCGCGAACAAGTCGATCTGCTCGCCGTCGCCGCAAAGGCCATGTCGCAGGATCCGGCGAACCGCTACGAAAGCATGGACGCGATGCTCGAAGACCTTCGCCGCTTCCTTGCACACAAGCCCGTCGCGGCAAATCCGCCGTCGCCATTCCGCAGGTTCCGTCTCTTCGCAGGACGCAATCCGCTTGCCGCGTCCGGCATCCTCGCCGCGTCAATTCTCCTTGCCGCGTTCGTCGCCGCGCTCGCCGTCGGCTACGTCAGGACGTCGCGCGCCCTCGCCGCGACGGAACGCGAGGCCGCGTCCGCCGCGCAGTCGCTGGCGATGGTGGTGACGACAATCAACGTGGAGAACCAGGACAAGCGGGACGCCGAGATCACCCGTGCGCTTACCGCCGCGGAGCACCTTGCGGAGCGCTTCCCCGAAAACGCCGACATCGCCGAGGCTGTGGCGAAGCTCAAGCACGCGCGCGAGGCCCACGCCCGCTTCAAGGAACGCCGCGGCGGTTCCATGAATCTCCAGAACCGCTTCAGGCCCGAGTCTCGCCCGCCGCCCCGCCGCAAGCCGTAGGACAGCTTTATGCGATCCTTACCAATGCATGCCCGTATCCAATTGAAACTGGGCATCTGCGGCGCGGCGATTTGCGGCATCAGCACGTTGCTGTGCTTCTCTGGCCTCTGCAGCAGCCCACTTCGCCGCCTGCTTTGCTGCTACAGCAGCCCACTCCGCCTGCTGTGCCCTGTCCTCAGCTGCAGCCGCTCGCAACTCTGCTTTTTTTGCTCGCTGTATGGCCAAAGCTGTTTGCGCTGTCTCTGGATGCTTGGCTGCAAAATCTTGATACCGCACCTTCTTAGCAGCTAATATCTTTGCATACACACTTTCGACATCCTCCATTCCTTTGATCGAAATCCGAGAATGCAGCCATTTCCCAGCATCCCAAGCTTTCTTGGGATATCGATCTCCAAGGTTTTTCCAATACTTTGATGAAACGATTTCGCAATAGTTGGTACTTATCTGGATGAAATCAGTTGTGTCAATGCCTAATGCAAGACTTTGTCCATACGCATCCATAATCATCATTCTTAATTCGCGCAACCTCTCCAGTACCTTGTCTTGCCGTTGCTTAGCCAAAACATCTTGAGCAAGGTTTCTTTTTGGAACAGAGTAAATGTAATATTGTGGGGTGTCCGGGAGTGCCTTCTTCGCCCAAGCATCTACATCCTGTTTAATGTCAGAGGTGATAGGGGGTTGACCTCCCAATTCATCCAAATCGTTGCACTCAAGCTTTGACTTACTACTGGCAAGATGCCAACCTTGAAGTAGCTCATCGACTGTTTGCTCCTTTGCTTTTAGAGATGACGTAACTGACATCATCAGAATCACAAAAGCAAAAGGCAAAAAGCTTCGGATTTGCTCCTTCATATTCACTCTGTTCCCCTTTCTTTGCTTTGCAGTTATGCAAATTGTTTGCGGTTTGAGATTGGTGTCATGACGCTGACGAAACAGGATTGAAGATCGTCAGATTGGGATAAAGTGCCTTGAAGTCGGCTTCATTGCGTGTGATGAGCCCGCCTTTGAGCATTGCGTATGCCCCGATGAGAACGTCAGCAATAGGACGCTTCGCCGTCACGCCAATGCGTTTTCGCTGTATATGTTCATACCATGCCTTGTGTGCCGAAAGAACCGCATCCCTGTTCCCCGCGAAATCACACGTTATCCCAAGCCCGGAAAGAACCATGTCTTGCTTCGCGACATCTCCGAGGAACGACGGGGCCAGTTCTACGTATGTTATGGGCGCTATTTCGAGCCCATCCGCGCGCTTCGCATCTATGGCATCGGCAGATTGCGTCGCAAACTCACCGTCACCACTGAGCACATCAATGATCACGCACGTATCTACCACCCACTTGTTCACTCTTCTCCTTCGCGAAGTTCGTTCATTATTTCCGCCGTAGAGCTGCAGCCGTTATAATTTCCGCGACAACAGCCAATAAAGTCGCGCGCAGACTTCATCTGGCGCGGCGCTTCTGCAGAAGGGCCCTTGCCTACTTTGACAAGTATGACACGATACACCCCGCTCTCCGGCATGGTAAGCGGGAAAAGTCCACTGTCGGCAGATACGTTTTCGTACCAGACACTCTCGGCAGACCCCACATCGGCCACAGTCTGCATCCAATCTTTCTTCTCCATTAGTTTCGGCATGGTTTTCCCTCTCGGCTTGACGCTACCGATCAGTTCCCGAACTATGACTTGCCCGCGGGCTCTCGCCCGAAGACTTAAACAGTATAGCAAAACCGCCGCGCTGAAATCAAGCGCGGTCGGTCACTTCGCGATCTGCATCACCCGAAACCCCACCGTGTTGTAGCAGCCCTCGGGGCGGCGGCCTTCGCCGCTGTAGTCGGTGCGGCACGAGCTCTTGTTCGCATACCACGAGCCGCCCTTGATGGCGTTGACATTCTTGCCGCGCTCCGCGCCGTTCCGGGCGACGATTTCCGTCGAAGTCCATTCCCAGCAGTTGCCCCACATGTCGAGCGCACCGCAGGCCGCCTTCGTCTGCGGATAGGCGTCGACAGGCGTCGTCCGGCCTCCGGCGTCAGAAATCTCCCTGAAGAGGTCCGTGTAGATGAATCCCGTGTAGTTCCGGTGGTTCACCCAGCCACGGACGCCGCCGTTGGGCGAAATGGAAATCACCTCGGAGAGCTTCTGCTTCTTTCCCTTGAGCTCGGACTTCGGATGCACGAACTCCACAAGCCTGTCCTTGTCCTTCTTGAGCAGATGCGCGGCAATCACGCCGTTGAAGTTGAACTCCGCGTCGTGCGGCGTCGCGCCTGCCGCGGATTCCCATTCCGCCTCCGTCGGCAGGCGGTAGGTATGCGCCGCATCGTTCTTCCCGAGCCACGCGCAATACGCCTCGGCATCGCGGAGCGAGACCCACAGTACGGGATGCTTCTCCTTGCCTTCAGGGAACTTGCCGTTCTTCCAGTAGCGCGGCGGCTCGTGTCCGGTTTCCTTCACAAACCGCGCATACTCCGCATTCGTCACTGGATACTGCGCGATTTTTGCGGCGTTGGATGCCTCTCCGAAAGGGAGAAATGCAGGTTCCTGAGCGGCTGTTTCGCTCTTTGCGGACACAGCATTGTCGTTAGGCTCTTTTGGGGGCGTCTTAACGTGTCGGCTGACGGCGAACGCAGCTATGCCGATCAGGCCGGCGGCGCAAATGATGATTGTCTTGTTCATGGTCGCGTTCCTTTCTGGATGAGGCTCAACGGCGCTCGCGTCGACGTTGCGGGTCGCGGGGACGCTCGCCATTCCGCTGCTGCCGTGCGCCGTATGGCCGGTCGCCGCGGTCGCCGGAGTGCGTAGGCGTCCTGCGCGGTCTGGCCGTGGGCGTGTCGGGCTTTAGTTCGGTAACGAGGCAGAATTCGGCGAGCGGCTTGTAGCCGCGCTCGGCCATGAGTGCGTCCCACGCCTTGGGGAGAATGATCTTGACCGTCGCAAAGCCACCGCCTGGCACACAGAGCGACTTGTTGCGCGACGGGTCGCCCGTCACGATAAATGCGCTCTTTCCGGACTCCATCGCGGGAACGGTTTCCATCCGCTCCGCACCAGTCCACGCAAGCCAAGGCGGAGTCGCCGTCTCGGACGCGCCTTCGTTGCCGGCGATTCGCCGCTCGTGGGCGCTCACCGGATACTTCGCGGGGTCGAACGAGCTTCCGGGATTGCCCCAGTAGTTCGCGAACGCGCGGCTTCCGAGCGGAATGCGCGCCGTCTCCTCCAGCGCACGGCAGAGCGCGTCCTTCGACTGGTAGGTTTTCGCAAGGTCGCGCGCGACTCCTTCGGTGATGAAGAACGTGCGGTATGTGCAGGGCATTCCGCTTGCGACGGCCATCTGGGACTTCTCGACGGCGTCCCAGGCCATCATGTCCTTGATGCGCTCGCTGTCGGACGTCGCAGGCACGAGGTTGTTGCCCCAGTTGATGGACGATGCCGCGGTGAGCGTGGAGTCGTCGATTGAGTAGCCGCGCTGCATCTGGTACGGCTTCCAGCCGACCTTCAGCGCGGCGGCTTCGTCTTCCACGAGGCACCACGGCATCAGGTATCCGAAAGTCCCCATGCGGTTCTCCTTAACGCGGTAGCCGCCGAGGTTGAGCATGGCGAGGTTGATGAAGCGTCCAAGCTGCGCGTTCTTCGGCTCGTTGATCTCGCCCTGTCCGCAGTCGAGGCCGAGCTGCCGCGCCACGGGTCCGTTCAGCCAGCAGTAGGGCGTCCAGGCGTGGGTGGATGCGAGCGTGCGCCTGAAGTCGCCGTCCTTCATCGCCTCGACGAACGCAAGGAGAATCGGCATGAACTCCGGCGGACACCCGGCCATCACGCCGTTCACCGCGACATGCCGAACCGTCACTCCGCGCTGCGCGGGCGGGATCGCGCCGAGCGAATGGTCGGGATTGAGGTCGGTGAAGCGCAGGAACTCCGCGACGGCGCTCTCGGTCGGCGGCACGATGGGCAGACCGTCCGTCCAGCCGGAGTCGAGGAATATCTGCTGGATCTCGGCGAGTGTGCCGGTGATATGACATTCGACATTCGACTCCCGACTGTCGGTTGCCGACTGTCGGATGTTTTTTGCCGCCATCAATCCATCTTTCACCTGCGGCCACAGCACCTTGCGCGTGTTCTGCAGGAGCTCGTCGTGCGTGTGGCTTGCGAACGCGCCGGGATATTCCGCGACGTGCAGCTCGGAGAGTCCCGCCGAAGCCGCCGCGCTCTTCGCCTGCTTCACGAAGCCCGGCGCGGCGATCATCACGGACGGAATGCCCAGCACCTCTGCGGCGATGCAGGAGCCTGTCTCCTTCGGCGTGCAGAGTCCGCATCCGCCGTTGCCAGAGACGACTGCATCTACCTTGAACTCCTTCAGCTTGCGCTGGAACTCGTCCTTCTCGCGGCGCACCACGCCCGGACGCGGATACGGCCCCGCCGAGCCGATTTCGCTCAGCACGTACACCTTCGCCGTCGGATATTCGGCGAGGATGAGCCGCCTAAGTTCCGGATGCGTCACATTCGCCATGAAGCTGCCGCCAACGAGCGCGATCGTCTTGCCGTCCAGCGACTTTAGGCGCGGCGCGGACTTGATCGGCTCCACGGCCGATTCCGGGACTGGCGAGATTACCGTGTACGTCGCCTCGGCAGCGGGACCGGGGAACGGACAGATTCCATCCCTGCACTCCGCCGCTGATGCGCCTGCAGCAAGCGTCGCCGCCAGCATTCCTATGACCGTCTTCATTTCTCGTCCTCCTTGGTTCGCCCTTACATAAGCATAGAACGCAGCGGTCCGGGAAAATCTACAGCCATTTTCAGAAAAAGGCGCGGCATTTCCGCCGCGCCCTGCGGCGCTTCCTCAGAGCGCCGCGCCGATAAGCCCGCCGACCAAGGCCCCGATGGCCGTTGCAAGACCGACTTCGTGGCTCTCGTGGTGGACGACCACGGTCCTGGGCGGCGGCGGAGGGGGCGGCGGCGGCGCGGGACGCGCGTGGGCGTGGTGTCTGTGGTGGTGCGCAGCCGGCGCGGGCGCGGCACGGTGAGGATCATGCGTGGGCGCGCGCATCTGATGATGCGCAGGGGCCGGACGAGGGGCGGGGGCGTGCTTTCCGCCGTGGGGCGCCGCAAGCGCGGTCGTGCAGGCTGCAGCGCAGACGAGTCCCGCGGCCAGGAGTTTCTT
>JAFRJH010000250.1 GCA_017432385.1 Kiritimatiellia bacterium | reverse complement strand
TCCCGCACCTCGATGCGGAATCCGCGCGAGCCCAGGATCGCGGTCATGCCCTCGAGCCACGGCACGCGCCTGAGCGAGACCGACACGCGCTTCTGGAGATTGGTGGAGTCGTCGCAGATGATGTTGGCGCCGGTCGTCTTGCGGAACTGCCTGAGGATGTCCGCAAGGGAGGCCTCGTCGCACTCGATGTCGACGAGCGACATGAGGCCGTTCTCGAGGTTTCCGTTGACCTTGGTCTTCTTCGCGGCGAGCGCGGAGTCGTCCTCGAGGTCAATCTCGTCGACGTTTTCCTCCTGCTGAAGGGCCGAGGGCCCGGTTGAGGCCTGGGCTCCGGCGGCATTGGCCGGTTCCGCCGCAGGGGCGCCCTCCGTGTCTTCGGCGACGATGCCCAGTCCGGCAATGCAGAATGCCGCGGCGAGGATGAGTTTTTGCATGTTAGTCGTTCTCCTTTGGATTCTTGTTATCGGGTGCCTTGGCCTCTTCGTCGTCAAGGCTCTTGGCACGGACGCGGACGAGCCTGATCGTCGCGCCCTCGGTGAGTCCCTGGATGCGCCAGGTAAAGCGGTGTCCGTCGTGGTTGATGGATATCAGGTCGCCGTTTCCGTAGGTGAGGCCGTTGATTATCACGGCCTGGCGCCTGGTGTGGGTCTTCTGGTCGGTGACGACCGTGGTTCCGCTGATCCTCAGCGTCTTGCGCGCTTCGGCCCAGTTCCGCGGCGAGACGACCAGCGAGGTCTTCGCGAGCTCGGCGGCGGCAGCGGCCGTGGCGGTCTCCTCGCCCTCGGCGTTGGTCGTGATCTGGACCTCGACTATCGGCTCGGCGGTGATCTCCTCCTTCTCGCCCTCGTATCCGATGGGCCAGAAGGGATTGCGGACCGCGAGCGCGGCTATTATCGCTAGACTTGTCATTTGCGGGTCAGACCTCCTTCCGCCGGCCACTCCAGAACGAAAGTGACTATCTGCTTCGTCGGATGCTGCTGGGCGTCTATCTCCATGGACTGGAGCGACACAAGCGGCATCTCCTTTTCAAGACGCATGAGGAACGAAATTGCCCTCTGGTAGCTCCCCTTGGCCGTGAGCCTGACCGCGGCCCTGGTGTAGAGCTGGCGCGGCGTCGGCTTCGGAACGGGAAGGGCGCGGAAGTCCTCCTTCGCGTAGTCGATGTCCGTCAGCCCCGCGCCGATGGCGATGGGGTCGAGGATCGTCTTGGCCCGCATGGAATACGACCCGAGAAGCGGGGTGAGCATAGCCTCCTTGTAGGGCTTCAGCTTTCCGTTCAGGTCGGCTATGTTCTTCTTGACGTTCTCCGCGCCCTTGAGGTCGCGGTTTATGCGGTTCTGCTCGCCGTGCAACTGCTCGAGCTTCTCGCGGTCCTTGACGAGGGCGCTCTGCGCCGGCTCGACGCCGAACATGTACAGCACGACGGCGATCGCCCCGATTGCGATCGAGACGAAGAACGAACGCTGCGCGTTCGGAGCCATGTTCTGGAGAAAGCCAGCGTTTTTCATTTCGCAAAAGTCCTTCCAGGCATGGTGTACTCCAGCTCGAACGAAAGGAGGCGCTGCCCGCCGCGCTCCTGCGCGTTGTCCTGCTTGAACGAGTTGATGTTCTTTTCCTTGGTGACGAGGTCCTCGAACTCGGGCATGCCGAGCGACTCCATCATCGCCATGACTGGCGTCTCCTTCGTGGTCTTGCCCGCGATGACCAGCTTCTGGGTCTCCACGTTCTCTGTCGGCCCGAACAGCGGGACCTTCGCCCCGGGCGGCTGGAGGTTCTGCCTGACCGGGGCGACCATGCTGAGCTTGGTCAGCTGCACCCTTACGGGCATCACCTCGGCAAGCTGCGCGAGCGGCTCGGCGCTTCTGCGCACGCCGTTCCTGTAGTACTCAAGCTGCTCGACCTGGAGCTCGAGCTCGCGCGCGTCGTTCATGAGGCCGATGATCTCGGCATGTTCCTTGGACTTTGCGCGAACATCCTCCTCGGTGGACGATATGTCGGCCCTGACGACGAGGGACTGCGTGAAGATGAGGCCCCACCAGACGGCCATGCCCAGGCAGGCGAGAATCGCGAGCAGGGGCAGGATGACGCGCAGACGCACGGGCGAGGACGACAGCTTCTCCGTCTGCTTGAGGAGGTTGAGATGGAACGACGCGTTGTTCATGACTCCACCTCCGATGCCGCGAGCGCCGCGCCAAGCGCGACGAGGTGGCGGTGCGGGTTCTTGATTTCCACGCCCTTGTCGACGGTCATGCCCTCGAACGGGGCCGGCGCGACGATGTGCAGCTTGAGCGTCTCCTCCGCACAGCGCTGCCAGTGCTCGGCTCCGGCCGGCAGACCCATGAGAAGGACCTTCTCGATGTTCATCGCGTGCTTGCTGGCGAGGTAGGCGCGGGCGAGCTCGAGCTGCTCCATGATCGGATGCAGGAACGGCTCGAGCGCCGGCTTCGGGTCGATGAGAGAGTCGGCGAGGACGGACTCTATGAGATCCCTCTCGATGCCGAGCGTCTTCTTGAGCGCGGTGCACATCGCATTGTAGCCGCAGTCGCCCGGGCAGCGCCGCCACAGGACCGGCATGCCGTCCTTGTAGCCGGCGATGAAGAGCGCCGAGTCGCGGACGAATATCGCGAGCACGCTCCCCTTGGCCGCGATGTACTCGGGCTGCGCGAGAACGCTCGCCATGAGCGCGGCGTTGGAAATCTGGATCGACCCCGCAGTCGGCCTGCGGCCCTCGGGAAGGAGGCGGCCGAGCCAGAGCGACTGGAACTCGGGGAGCGACACGGCGAAGTGGAAGCCTTCCTCGGCGGACGGCCGCACGGCGAACCGGCGTCCGTTCTCCGAGACCGGCACGCCCGCCGCGGGGAACTCGGGCACCCTGCCCGGCGTCCGCTGTGGCTGGGGATCCGCGGCCTTGGGCGCGGATGCGCCGGGGGCGCGCTTTATGCCGAAGCGCTTCTTGCCGGAATCGGAGGAGGCCGGCGCGTCGGTGTGGACCGTGCCGTGGATCATCTCCTGGACGATCGCGTCGGCGGAAGCCTGGCCGAACGAACCCATGTCGGAATTGACCGCAATCGCCGCAACCGGCGACTGGAACTCACGGGGAAGTTCCCACGTGGGCTGCTTCGGAGTGTCCTCCCAGCGCTGGGGAAGCTCCCCGTCCGGCGCCTTGACGTATCCAAACGCGGCCAGATGCCATGCGTTCTTCCTGCGTATGAGACGCACCGCCGGACAGCCTTCCTCGTCGTCCGAGAAGAGCTCCACGCCGACAAGGTCGGCCTTGGATACCTTGCCCTTGCCGCCACCGCCCAGACCGGGGATGCTGATGTCGATGGCCTTGTCTTTTGTTAGCTGAATTTTCACTACACGCTCGCTGGCTGAGTTTTAACTGATTGAGATTATACCACATTTTCGCCTCGAAATGGAAGGGGGGGGACCTTGAAAATCGAGGCGGTCCGGTTGCAAACCGCCGTGAATAAGAGTAGAATCTGTGCCGTGCCTGCGGACGGACACGTTCTGCGTAATGTGCGCGCGCGGGCGTAAAAAAAGGAAAGGAACGTCAGCAAATGAAGAACATCATTATCGCGGTCATGGCAGCGGCGGTTGCGCTAACGGTCGTGGGATGCAAGAAGGAGACTCCCGCGGAGAAGATGAAGAAGGGCGCAGCCAACGCGTGGAGCGCGACG
>JAFRJH010000249.1 GCA_017432385.1 Kiritimatiellia bacterium | reverse complement strand
GTCGGGCCGAATTCATGGGGTCAATTCACGCACAACCCGCGTTCGGGTGCGAACATCTCCACCTGCTCGAACAACACGATAAACGTGGGCAAGCTGACTGGCCTGGGCATCCATCTCCGCGTCGGGGTCCCGATTCCGAAGACACAGGCCTATGACGATCGTCTCTACGAAGATGGCTTCGGTCCGGCGAACTTCGTGTTTGGCGAGATCAGCGGATCCTCCCAGCTCGCCACCGTGCCGGTGTTCGTGTCGTCCAACGTGAACATCACGGTTACTAATATCACCAAGGCCACGGAGTTCCACTACGAGGTCATGACGAACGGCGTGAACGAGGCAGTCCTCGACATCGAGGGGACTGTCGCGGAGGGCACGACGATCACGGCGACGGACATCGCGATGCTGCCGGCTCGCATCAAGGGCTTCACGGGCAACATCACGCTCACGGACACGACGGAAGGGCGCACCTACGACGTCGTCTACGACTTCGACCGCGGCGTCGCGATCGGCGGATGCGACGGCTCGGGCAACCTCGCGGCCGCGCCGGCGACAGGGACGATCAACCTCACGTTCACGGGAACGCCGCGCAAGGGCAGGTTTGGCGTCGTGAAGTTCGACAGCGTCGCCGACGGCGTCAGCCTCGCAGGCTGGACCGTCAACGCGCCGGCGAAGTATGGAAGCTACAGCATCTCGATTGCCCAGGGTGCGAGCGGCATCACGTTCGGCACGCATGCGCCGCTCATGATCATGGTGCGCTGACGCATTCTGCGTCTGTCCCCAGCCCAAGCCGTCCTTGCTATTTGAGGGGGCGGTTTGGTTTATGTTTCATCTTCACAATATTCTGCCTTAATTCTCAATTCTTCTCAGTTAGTCGCAAAAGTTCCGGTTGTGTTCTCATGCCAGATGTGGTATGATTGTTTCAATAACTCTAACTCTTGACAAAGGTAGGAGGGATGCACCATGGGAAGTCTTTCATTTAGGTTTGGAACCGCTCTTTGCGCGACTGTGCTTATCGCCGCGTCCGCGTTCGGCGAAGTGCTGGTCTACGAGGGATTCTCCTCGGGCTACGCGACTGGCAACATCAATGGGAAGAAGCCTAACGCGGCAAGCATCGGCCTCAACACGTCTACTGGCTGGAACTCAGGTACTGGCGTCTTTACGATTAGGGAATCCAGCCTTTCCGTTCCCAATGCTTGGACAGCCAGCGGCACTGTGCGCGGGACGCAGGCGCGCAGCGTCGCCGAATCCAACACAGCCGCCGCAAACTCCGGCTGGACCGCACGTCGCGCCCAGTACTGCGCAATCACCAGCACATGGCCAACCTCAGGCTCGCTCTATTTCCGCTTCCTCATGCGTATTCCAGCTGCGCTTGTGCAGACGAGCTGCCTCGGAAAAGGCAACTACTGGATGGCCGGACTGGGCACGGAAAACCCGTCCAATCCGACGGGGGACAACGCCGCGCCCGCGTCCGGCGTCTACTTCGGCATGCGCAACGACAACGGGGCGCTCAAGCTGTCGGCATACGTCCTGAAGGGCGGGGAGACAACTGCCACCTGGTATGACTTCGCCACGCTTACGCCATCCACGCAGCTCGACTGCGTGTGCGTCGCCAAGATCGACATCGGCACGGGAGGCGCGGACACTCTTTCGCTCTACGCGGTGCCGACGGCGAACTGGAGAGACGACTTCGCGTGGACGCATACTGTGGAGAACGCGAATCTCGTGAGCAGTTCTACCAAGCTGTCGAAGTTGGTGGTGATCGGTCAGTACCCGACCGGCGGCAACGATGTCGTCTTCGACGAGTTCCTTGTGAGCACCGTCGAGTCCGAGGCGTACACCCATGTTGCGCCGGGAGCGCCTATGATTGGCGATGTCGCCTTGTCGCGCACTGGCGTGGCGACCTATTCCATCTCTGCAACCGTCGGCGTGAACGCGGCCGACGTATTCTGGGTAGCGGACGATGGCGCGAACGTCGCCACGAACGACCTCCAGGCAGGTGTTGCAGTCGGCGGAACGGCGACTGGCACGATCTCGGGCCTTGCCGCGGACAAGACGTACCGGATCTCCGCCCTTGCCAAGAACGACAACGGTTCGTACCTGAAGGAGGCGGGGGTGATCTACACCGGCGAGCTGACGCTCGGCGCAAAGGTGGACGCTTCGGAAGCAAAGCTCACGGCGGGTTCTGTTGCCGTGTCGCGCGCTGGCAACGATCCGTTCCCGCTTTCGCTCAACTACACGATCACCGGCACGACCGGCACGCAGGGCGTGACGTGGGAAGCTCCTGCCGAAGTCGTGATTCCCGAAGGATCGGATACTGGTTCCCTCATCGTGCAGCCACTGGTCGACTTTGGCGTCGATGAAGACATCACAGTGAAGGTCACGCTTGCGTCCGGCAACTACGAGGTCAAGGATTCGCCCGACGACAGTAAGGACCTTCAGATTCTGAACAGCGACACGCCGCAAGGGTACGAGTTCGTGACGATCACCAATGCCTTCGAGAACCCGGCGGGCGGATACTTCTGGTCTGACTACAAGACGCAGTGCTTCACCAATACGTCAAACCGCGCAATCAACTTCGCGCAGCTTGGCGACGGAGAGTCTGGGCTCAGGGAGTTTGTCACCGAATATGGATCTGACATCTATGCAGTCTACGTCAGCCGCGACTGGCTGCTCTACGCGGCGTGCGCCTCCAACAAGAAGTCCGCTTCTACCCAGACTTCCGTCCGTGTGGCGGAGACAGAAGCGACTGAAGGCGTCAAGACCAAGAGGACGGTCTACACATACGCCGGAAGCTGGAGGATACCAACCGACGGGGTTTACAGCTTCCGCATGAACATGTTCAACGCCGGCGTGTTCTCGCTTGACGGCCGGCTGGTGCTGAAGCAGAGCACCGGAGGCACGGCAGTGACGACCAACGGCGTTGCGCTTTCCGCCGGATGGCACAACTTCTGCGTGTCCTTCCTTGCCCACGCGAGCCAAAACAAGATCGGCCCCGCCTCTGGCGAGACGCTCGGCTTCTCGTTCAGCGCCGGCAATGCGCAGCTCACCAAGGCCGAACCCGGCAGCGCGTTCAATTCCGACAACTGCGAGTTCAACACGGCCTTCAACGCCGTCCTCCTTCCGTGCCTGTGCGCCAAAGGCGGCGACTTGGTGGTCAATTGCGCGAACGTGGTCGGCAACTTCCGCGTCGCGAACACGCTGGCGTCCCGCGGCGGCAACTTCAAGATCGTCAACCTCCCGGCGGACGGCACGCTTGAGTTCGGTCGTCCTGTTGCCATCTCGACCCACGGCTACTATGGCTACCAGAGCCTCGAGACGTTTGCCTTCGTCGACTGGTCGAAGACGGCGATCCCGTTCGGCGCCAGCGTGCGCTTCGAGGGCTCGATTGCTGTAAACAGTACGTGGACATCTAGCGGTCACAGCGCCTATGCGCTCGGCAACCACGTGGTCCTGGCAACGGACGTCGCGAACTTCTTCGGCGTCCTCGACCAGGAGTTCCGCTATCCCGACGGTCTCGCCTTCCTGCATGTCGGCACTCCGCAGGTCCTCGGACAGACTGCGAAGGTGTATGTCCCGGCAAACGGCGGATTCGGCGCCTGCGGCAATGCGATTATGCTGCACTCGAGCATGAACTACCCGGCCATGAACAACACTGCCGCCTACACGTTCGAGAACGACATCGAGCTAGGCGACGCCGCCGCCGTGAACGGCTCGCTAATCTGGAATGGCGCCGACAATAACGGCAACGTCAACATCCTGTCTGGCAACATCACGGGCAACGGAGGAGTCAAAACTACAGGTTATTCCCATCGGCTTACGATGAAGGGCCAGGTGAACGTCGCATCTGGTGTCGGCGGACAGCGCGCTTGCCGACTCAACTTCTGCCCGAAGGCCGGGTCAGGTCCGTCTTCGATATCCGGGACGGTCGAGCTTTCCGGCGAGAAGGACGTCAACTACGCCGGAGCCAGCATCTTCTACTGTCCAGAGACCCCTGGCGAGCATCCATTCTCGATCGGCACGCTGAGCGGCATCGACGCCGACTGGGTCGAGGGCCGTACATTTACCGGCCGCCGCGGAGTGACGATTTCGACTTGCTCCAACAACACGTACAACATAGGGTCGCTGATTGGCGCTGGCATCCACCTCCGCGCCGTCGTTCCGACGTCTGGCGGAGTCTGGAACGTGACGAACGACAAGGAGGACGTCGGACCGGCGAACTTCGTGTTCGGCCAGATCAACGGAAGCGCGGGGATGAACATCTACGTTTCCTCGAATGTCAGCGTCACGGTGACGAACATCGTCAAGGCCGCGGCGTTCCACTACGAGGTGATGTCGAACGGCGTCAACGCGGCTGTTCTCGACATCGAGGGCACGGTTGCGGACGGCACGACGATCACGGCGACGGACGTCGCGATGCTCCCGGCGCGCATCAAGGGCTTCGTCGGCGACATCACGCTCACGGACACGACGCCGGGACGCACCTACGACGTCGTCTACGACTTCGACCGCGGCGTCGCGATCGGCGGATGCGACGGCTCGGGCAACCTCGTCGCCGCGCCGGCGAGCGGCACGATCAACCTCTCCTTCACGGGATCGCCGCGCTAGGGCAGGTTCGGCATCGTGAAGTTCGACAGCGTCGCCGAGGGTGTCAGCCTCGCGGGCTGGACCGTCAACGCGCCGGAGACGTACAATGTCGCCGACAATCCTCCGTATATAATCAAGG
>JAFRJH010000248.1 GCA_017432385.1 Kiritimatiellia bacterium | reverse complement strand
TAATCACAAACATGAAGATTAAGAAGACGAAAATAAAGACGACTCCCGCTCCCGCCGAAGGCGGTGTCGCGATCGCGGATCGTTTCAGGCTTGATGTTCCCGCCGGCGGCGCTGGCGCCGTTGAGGGTACAGTCAGCCGCAAGGCCGCGACAGTCGCGTTCATCTTCGGTGTCATTGCGCTTGCCGTCTCCGGCGTCCTGGTGTTTATGCTCTACAAGCACTGGGAATTCCTGATGCCGGCGTAAGGAGCCCCATCCATGAAAGACGTGATGCTCTCGCCACGGGCCAAGGCCGCGGTGGCGTTTGCGCTTTCCGAAGACCTCGGTGACGCTTGCCGCCTTGTTGGCCCCCGGGGTCGTCCGCTCAGGCTGTGCGACGCCACAAGCGAGGCGCTGGTCGATCCGGCGGCCGTCGCGACTGGCGAGATATACGCGAAGGGATCGGGGTGCGTCGTGGCGGGCGCTACGGTCGCCAGGGCCGTCATGAAGGCGGTGGATCCGAAAGTCAAGGTGACGATTCTCAAGCCCGACGGCTCGGAGGTGGATCCGAAGGAGCCGATCCTGACGTTCCGCGGGAAGGCGCGTTCGATCCTCGCCGCCGAGCGCACGGCCCTCAACTTCATGCAGCGGATGTGCGCAACGGCGACTCTCGCCAAGAAATTCGTGGACGCGACGAAGCGGTACGGGACTCTCATCCTCGATACGCGCAAGACGACTCCCGGGCTTAGGGTCTTCGAGAAGTACGCCGTCACGTGCGGCGGCGGCACGAACCACCGGATGGGGATGTACGACCGCGTGCTGATGAAGGACAACCACCGCAGGCTCTGGAAGGGCGGCAATCCCGACGAGCTCGACAAGGCGGTCGTCGCGGCGCGGAAGGCGTTTCCGAAGCTTGCCGTCGAGGTCGAGGTCGAGTCTCTTCGCGAATGCGCGAGCGCGCTCAGGGCGAAGCCCGAGTGGATCATGCTGGACAACATGTCCATCTCCGACATGAAGAAGTGCGTGAAGATGTGCAGGGGAATATCGCTGACCGAGGCCTCGGGCGGGATAACGCTCGACCGGGCGCGCGAGGTCGCGGCAACGGGCGTCACGGCGATATCGCTTGGATGTCTCACGCACTCCGCCGGGTCCGTCGACCTTTCACTTGAATGGCGCGTCGTCTGATAGCGGTTGACGTCGGCAACACCTCCACGGCCGTCGGGCTCTGGCTCGACGGGCGCGTCACCCGGGTCTCGCACTGCGACGGCGGATTCGGCGAGGCGTCCGCGGCCGCGCTCTCGCTTCTCCGCCGCGGCGGGGCGGACGCGATGGCATACGTTTCCGTTGTCCCCAAAAAGGACGCCAAGTGGCGAGCATTGGCGAAACGGGCCGCCCTGCCGTTCCACCAGGTCTCCAGCCGCGACTTCACGGATGGATCCGTGGCCGGGCTCGCGCTCGACTACCCGCGCCCCGAGACGATCGGCGCGGACCGTCTCGCGGACGCCGCCGCGGCGGTAGAACGGTACGGCGCCCCGGTGATCGTCATGGATTTCGGCACCGCTCTCACGGCCGCCGTCGTGACGTCCGACCGCGTATGGCGCGGAGGAGTGATCGCTCCCGGATTCCCGCTGATGCGCGACTATCTCTTCGAGCGGACGGCTAAGCTGCCCCGCATGAAGATCGGCAGCGGAAAGGCTCCGAAGATCGGGCGCTCTACCGAGGAGGCGATGCGCTTCGGCGCGCTCGTCGGCTACCGCGGCATGGTGCGCGAGATAGTCGCGGAGCTCGGACGCAGTTTCTCGGAGGACTTCTCGCTTGTCGCGACGGGCGGCTTCGCGAAATGGGTCCTGCGCGATCTCGATCTGCCTTTTACCGTCGATCCAACGCTTACGCTGTTCGGCGCGGGGCTGGTCGCCTCGCTCGCGAAGGGCCGTGCGAAAGCCGCCGGACGCAAGGGAAAAGGGAGGTAAATGCGATGAAGACAAGGGTTCTTGCGGCTCTGCCGCTGGCGGCCGCGCTTTTCTGCGCGGCGGTCCTTCCAGGGTGCGGGCCGTTCTGGGTGGATCCCTACATAACGGTCAAGGAAAGCCAGCTCAACTGGATCAAGATATCCTACTACCGCTACGATCGCAAGCCCGTGCGGAGAATGATCGTGTACCTGAACGGCGCCGGACATGTCGAGATCAGGAAAGGGACGAGCGAACTCGTCTCGAACGACTTCGCCAAGAACAACGCGGACGAGAACTGGAGCGGGATCAAGACCCAGCGCTTCAACGTGGATCCCAAGCACATCAACGACATATTCCAGAATCTGGTGAACTACGGAGTGCTTGACGCCGAAAAGCACTTCAAAGGGTCCGGCAAGAAGGAGGAGAAGCGCTTCATCGGCGTGCGCGCCAACATCAGCAACCTCTCCTACGCCGAGCCGGACAACATATTCGAGTCGGACCCGGACCTGGCCGAACAGCTGATGGACGTCATCCGCGAGTTCGACAATCCAGCCTGGTAGCGGAAGACTCCCGGCCTGGATTCGGTTTTCGCGGTTGAAGTCCGCAGAAAATAAGAGTATACTACTATCTATTCGCTTTTTAGTAAGCACTGCAACTGAAACAAAGGAACAGGAACATGGCAAAGAAGATAATGGTCGACGGCAACACCGCGGCCGCCCAGATTGCGTTCGCGTGCAGCGAAGTCGCCGCAATCTATCCGATCACCCCGTCCTCGCCCATGGCCGAGACGTGCGACGAGCTCGCCTCCATGTGCAAGACGAACATCTGGGGCTCGATTCCCTCGATCGTCGAGATGGAGTCCGAGGGAGGCGCCGCTGGAGCGGTCCACGGCTCGCTCACGACGGGCTCGCTCACGACGACCTTCACGGCGTCGCAGGGCCTGCTCCTGATGATCCCGAACATGTACAAGATCGCGGGCGAGCTCTGCCCCTCCGTGTTCCACGTCTCCGCCCGCTCGCTCGCGTCGAACTCGCTCTGCATCTTCGGCGACCAGGGCGACGTGATGGCGTGCCGCCAGACCGGCTTCGCGATGCTCTGCTCGAACAGCGTCCAGGAGGCGCACGACATGGCGATGGTCGCCCACGCGGCGACGCTCAAGTCGAAGATTCCGTTCCTCCATTTCTTCGACGGCTTCCGCACCTCGCACGAGGTCCAGAAGATCGACGAGATCCCGCAGGACGTCATCCGCCAGATGATCGACGAGGAGTATGTCGAAGACTTCCGCAGGCGCGCGCTCGACCCTGAGCACCCGACGATGCGCGGCACGGCGTCGAACCCCGACGTCACGTTCCAGCTCCGCGAGGTCTGCAACAAGTACTACGAGGCGACGCCCGCGATCGTCCAGGAGTACATGGACCGCCTCGCCAAGCTCACGGGCCGCGCGTACAAGCTCTACGACTACGTCGGCGCCAAGGACGCCGAGTACGTCGTCGTGGCGATGGGCTCGGGCTGCGACACGCTCCACGAGACCGTCGACGCGCTCGTCAAGGAGGGCAAGAAGGTCGGCCTCCTCAAGGTCCACCTCTACCGTCCGTTCTCGATGGTCGACTTCGTCAAGGCGCTCCCCGCGACCGTCAAGGTCGTCACGGTCCTCGACCGCGTGAAGGAGCCCGGCGCGATCGGCGATCCTCTCTACCTCGACGTCGCCGCCGCGATCGGCCAGGGCCTGCAGGACGGCGTCGTGTCGTTCAAGTATCCGAAGATCCTCGCCGGCCGCTACGGCATCGGCTCGAAGGACTTCACGCCTCAGATGTGCGCGAACGTCTTCGCGAACATGGCGAAGGACAAGCCGATGGACCACTTCTGCGTCGGCATCGTCGACGACGTCACCGGACGCTACATCCTCGGCGACGACTCGTTCGTCGTCCCGAAGGGCGACCGCAAGGAGTGCATGTTCTGGGGCCTCGGCGCGGACGGCACGGTCGGCGCGAACAAGAACTCCATCAAGATCATCGGCAACTACACCGAGAACTTCGCGCAGGGCTACTTCGAGTACGACTCCAAGAAGTCCGGCGGCGTCACGATCTCGCACCTCCGCTTCGGCTCGGAGATGATCCGCTCGCCCTACTTCATCAACTCGGCCGACTTCACGGCGTGCCACTGCTTCCCGTACCTCGAGAAGTACGACATGCTCAAGGCGGCGAAGCCGGGCTCCGTGTTCCTCCTCGCCTCGCCCTACACGGCGGCAGAGGTCTGGGACCACATGCCCGACGAGGTCGAGCAGGCGATCATCGACAAGAAGCTCAAGTTCTACGTGATCGACGCTGCGAAGATCGCCCGCGAGAACGGAATGGGCACCCGCACCAACACCGTCCTCCAGACCGCGTTCTTCAAGCTTTCGGGCATCACGCTCAAGAAGGCCGACGGCACTGTTCTCGACCCGATCCAGGTCCTCAAGGACTACGCCGAGAAGGCCTACTCCAAGAAGGGCCAGGAAGTCGTCGAGATGAACTGGAAGTGCATCGAGGCCGCTTCCGCCGCAATCGAGGAGGTCAAGTATCCGTCTGCTCCCGCCGGCAAGGCTAAGATGCCCGCGGCGGTTCCGGCCGACGCTCCCGAGTTCGTCAAGAAGGTCTCCGCGAAGATGATCGCCCAGAAGGGCGACACGCTCAAGGTCAGCGAGCTTCCCGTCGACGGCACGTGGCCTACCGCCACGACGCAGTGGGAGAAGCGCAACGTCGCGGCGTTCATCCCGCAGTGGGATCCCGCGGCCTGCATCCAGTGCGGCAACTGCCTTGCGATCTGCTCGCACGCGGCTATCCGCATGAAGGTCTACAACGACGGCGACCTCGCGGGCGCTCCCGCGACGTTCAAGTCCGCCGAGGCGAAGGCGCTCACCAAGGGCTTCGGCTCGAAGGTGACGATCCAGGTCGCCCCTGAGGACTGCATGGGCTGCGAGCTCTGCGTCGTCCAGTGCCCGATGAAGGCGAAGGGCGCGCTCAAGATGGTCGAGCAGATCCCGCTCCGCAAGACCGAGGCGGAGAACTGGAAGTTCTTCCTCAACCTCCCCGAGGTCGATCCGGCGAAGCTCGACACCCGCAAGCTCCTCGACAGCCAGCTCAAGAGGCCGCTGTTCGAGTTCTCCGGCGCGTGCGCCGGCTGCGGCGAGACCCCGTACGTCAAGCTCCTCACCCAGATCTGCGGCGACAGGCTCCTCATCGCGAACGCGACTGGCTGCTCGTCGATCTACGGCGGCAACCTGCCGACGACCCCGTACTGCCAGCGTGCTGACGGCAAGGGCCCGGCGTGGTCGAACTCGCTCTTCGAGGACAACGCCCAGTTCGGACTCGGCATGCGCGTTTCCGCCGACAAGCTCCACGGCTTCGCCATGGAACTCGTCGACAAGGTCATCGCGAACGAGAAGACGCCGGCCGAGATGAAGGCGCTCTGCGAGAAGATCAAGGGCGTCGACCAGTACGACGAGAAGGGTCAGGGCGTCGAGCAGATGCGCGCGCTCGTCAAGGACCTCAAGAAGGGCTGCGAGGCCGGCAAGGCCAACGGCTGCCCGATCTGCGCTCAGCTCCTCGCGGTGGCGGACAACCTGGTCCGCAAGTCCGTGTGGGTGCTCGGCGGCGACGGATGGGCGTACGACATCGGCTACGGCGGGCTTGACCACGTCCTTGCCTCGGGCAAGAACATCAAGATCCTCGTCATGGACACCGAGGTGTACTCCAACACGGGCGGGCAGGCCTCCAAGGCGACGCCTACCGGCGCCATCGCGAAGTTCGCGGCGTCCGGCAAGGTGCAGGCCAAGAAGAACCTCGGCCTCATGCAGATGCAGTACAAGGACGTGTACGTCGCGTACGTGTCGATGGGCGCGAACCCGGCGGCGACGGTGAAGGCGTTCAACGAGGCCGAGAACTACAACGGCCCGGCGATCATCATCGCGTACGCTCACTGCATCGAGCAGGGTCTCCTCACGAAGACGGGTCCTGCGCACCAGACGACGGCGGTGGAGTCCGTCCACTTCCCGCTCTGGCGCTACAACCCGACGGTCGGCAAGCTCCAGCTCGACTCCGCGGACAAGTCCGACACCGTCTCCTTCGCGGCGAACGCCGTTTCGAAGGAGCTTGGCGAGAACCGCTTCAAGCAGCTCGTCAAGAAGATCGGCCAGGACAAGGCGATGGAGATGCTCAAGGGCGCCGAGGAAGGCTTCAAGGAGAACTACGCCCTCCTCAAGAAGCTCTCCGAGATGTAATATCGACGCGACAGAGCAAAAAGAAGGGCTCGGCATCCGCCGGGCCCTTTTTTTGCTCTGTCCGAAATACTTTTGCGGCGACGCCCTGGCGGGTGTCGCCTTACCACTCAATTATTTTCCAAATCACATTCCAGCCGCCCGAAGCCGCCAGACAAACAGATTGTCGTTTACAACGGTGCGGACGATGTCCGCCTTGAAGTCCAGACGGATGGCGAAACGGTTTGGCTCAGCGGATTTGCCGCACGGTTGATTTCAGCGTGGCAGTTTCGCTATAAGACCCCGACGTCGTTGAAAATGATGAAAGCGAAAGAAAACATCTTACTTTATCTTGGCGATTTTGCTACTTATAGTCAGATATCTCGATACCGTTGACTATATCGTATAGAAATGCTATGAAATAGTCGTCAGTTGAACGAGGAGGGTCGCCTATAAAATTGATACAGTAGCCGAGTTTTTAGTATAATGTCCACATGAGAAAGAACAGGGTTGTCGAGCAGAACAGGTGCTATCACCTTGTCAGCCGGCTTGCGCACCGTGCGTTCTTCATCGACGACGAGGGGAAGGACCGCGCGGTTGCGCTGATGCGCCGCGTAGAGGCAGGAGTACAAGCTGACCCTTTTGACCCCTCGGCCGAGGAAATCCGGCGCGCGTTTTCCACACCACCGGCCACAGAGACGGACTGACATGAACGACGCATCCGCGCAGATCCCGCGCATCCTCCACCGCGTCTGGCTGGGCCCGCGCCCGCCGGACGACACCTATCTCGCGTCCTGGCGGACGCACTGCCCCGGCTGGGAGATCAAGACCTGGCGCGACGCCGACCTCGCCGACGTGGAGCTGCCCTACGTCCGCCAGGCGCTCGCGGCGGGGAAGTGGGCGTTCGCGTCGGACTACCTGCGCCTGGTCGCGCTTTACCGCGAGGGCGGCATCTACCTCGACACGGACGTCGAGCTCACCGACAGCCCCGAGCGCGTCCGCGGCTGCGCGTTCGCCGTGGGCATCACGCACCACCCCCACCCGCAGACGGCGGTCATCTGCGCGCGTCCGGGGCATCCGATCGTGAAGGAGGTCCTGGACAGCTACCGGGGCTGCACGTTCGACCGCGGGTACGGGGTCTACGACGAGATGCCGATCACGACGCGGCTGATCCGCGTGCTGGCGCGGCACGGGGTCGACTTCAAGGCGCTCGACCCGGAGAAGGCGTACACGCCCGAGCCGGGCGTGCGCCTCTATCCGCGGAGCCTTGTCAGCCGCCGGCAGGAGGGGAGGCCCAACATCTTCACGCACCATGCCGTCGCCACGTGGCACGACCCCTACCGGCGCACCGCCGTCACGCGCCTGTTCGGCCGCTGGCGCCTGATCAAGTTCAAGCGGCGGAAGGCGGCGTCCGCCGGGGCCGAGCCGAAGCTCCTCGCCGACGAACGCGCACTGGCGCGCTTCGGCTGCCGGCGCTTTCTCTGGGTGCTCGCGCGCGAAACGCCGCGGAAATGACGGAAGGGGGTCGGCCATGGCGGAGACGAACGGCTATTTCACCGAGACGCCCGAGGGCGTCGTCCTGAGAATGAAGGGTCAGCCGTATGCGGGAAAACTGCACGTACGGTTCGATGAGGGGTATCCGCCGAAAAACGGCGAAGCACGTTTTGAGGGTAGCCGAAGGCCGAGCGGGCGTACCCGATAACAAGGGGCGTCCCGCTCTACTCTACACCCTGACTGGCGGGCGATGCGAGACCGCTTTGTCGCAATTACAAGCCAGCTTCTTTCGTCTGGACAGCCGTGCGGGGTTGGAAAGCGGTTGTGTAGCCCGCCGCCCGCGCACTGCGCGGGAATGTAAATGAGGGTAACTTTGATGGTTGCTTTCGCTATTGGGAGTCTTGGAGTTAGGGAGAAAATCTCAAAAATACGATTCTCCAAAACTCCAAAACTCCCAGCAGCGAAAGCAATAACAGGAAAGTTGAGTAGCGGTTGGGTAGGGTCGCATAGAGTCGATTAGAGTCGGTTAGAGTCGGGCGGTCGAGCGGACTGCGACAAATGCGCAGCGGATTTTCCGCGGACGCCATCGGGGGCGAACGCCCATTCAAGGAGAACTACGCCCTCCTCAAGAAGCTCGCCGAGATGTAATCTCTCGGCGAAGCCGCGCTTCGGCGCGGTCTTTTTTTCGGCCCCCTCTTGCGCTCTGGGGCCAATTTTTGATAAAATATCTTTCTACCCCGTAATGCGGACAGTTAACAAAGTGGTCGCTTACCACACTTCAGGCGCATGACATGGGTTTCCATAGTCATTTTACGCAACTGAACAACCAACAAAGGCAGACAAGATGAGCGCAGAACGCAAAGTGTTCGGCAAGCTTCAGGGCATGGCCGAGACTCCTCCGGACCTGATAGCCATACAGACAAAGTCGTACGACGACTTCCTCCAGGCGGATGTCGCGCCGCAGAAGCGCGAGAACAAGGGGCTCCAGGCTCTGTTCAAGGAGATATTCCCGGTCGTGTCGTTCGACGGCCGCTACTCCCTCGACTTCATCGGCTACGGCCTCGGCCCGTCGAAGAAGAGCTATCTTCAGGCGCTCATGGACGGCGAGACTTATTCCCGTCCGCTGAACGCGACGTTTCGCCTCAAGGACGGCGAGGACGTGCGCGAGGAGGAGGTCTTCCTCGGCGACATGCCCGTGATGACGCCCGACGGCGCGTTCGTGATCAACGGCGCCGAGCGCGTGATCGTCTCCCAGCTGCACAGGAGCCCGGGCATCTCGACCGAGCGCCAGGTGCACGCGAACGGTCAGCCGCTCCTCTCGGTGAGGATCATTCCCGACCGCGGCAGCTGGATCGAGGTGATGTTCGACACGAACGACGTGATGTGGTGCTTCATGGACCAGCGCCGCCGCCGCCGGAAATTCTACGCGACGACGCTCCTCAGGGCGTTCGGCTACGGCTCCGACGAGCAGCTGATGCAGCTCTTCTACGACTTCAAGAAGCTTCCGACCGACAAGAGGTACGCCGACAAGGACCTTCGCATGCTCGTCATGAAGGACGACCTGGTCGACGCCGACTCGCAGGCGGTCATCGCGCGCCGCTACGATCCCGTGACGCCGGCGATGATGGAGCAGATCGCCGCGGCGGGGATTCCGCAGGTCGAGGTCGTCGACGTATCGGTCGACAACGGCACGCTTATCAAGACGCTCCGCGAGGACGCGAAGGCCGGGATCCACAACGAGGAGGACGCGCTCAAGGAGATCTACAAGCGCATGCGCCCCGGCGATCCGCCCACGGCGACCAACTCGAAGCAGATGATCCACCGCCTGTTCTTCGAGCTCGCCCACTACGACCTCGGCTACGTCGGCCGCCACAAGATCAACAAGAGGCTCAATCTCGCCGGGAAGGTGGACGACGGCCTCAGGACGCTCCACGAGTCCGGCATCGACGTCATCGAGGCGATACGCCTCCTTCTCAGGATATACGTCGGCAAGGACGTGGTGGACGACATCGACCATCTCGGCAACCGCCGCATCCGCACGACGGGCGAGCTCCTCGAGAACGAGTGCCGCAAGGGCCTCGCGCGCACGGACCGCCTGATCCGCGAGCGCATGACGATCCACGACCAGAGCTCCGGGCCGCTCTCGCCGAGCCGCCTCGTGAACTCCAAGACCTTCAGCGCGGTCGTGCAGGACTTCTTCGCGCGCTCGCAGCTGTCGCAGTTCATGGACCAGACGAACCCCCTCTCGGCCCTCGCGCACAAGCGCCGTCTCTCGGCTCTCGGACCGGGCGGCCTCTCGCGCGACCGCGCGGGCTTCGAGGTCCGCGACGTCCATCCGTCGCACTACGGCCGCATCTGCCCGATCGAGACGCCTGAAGGCCCGAACATCGGCCTCATCTCGTCCCTCGGCATCTACGCGCGCGTCAACCGCTTCGGATTCATCGAGACGCCGTACCGCAAGATCGTCGGCGGCAAGGTGACGGACGAGATCGAGTACCTCCCCGCCGACACCGAGGAGCAGTTCGTGATCGCCCAGGCGAACGCGCCGCTCACGTCGGCGCGCAGGTTCGCGGAGGCGAACGTCACGTGCCGCTACAGGACGGAGTTCTGCGAGAAGCCGGCGCGCGAGATGCAGTACATGGACGTGGCGCCCATGCAGGTCATCTCCATCGCGGCGGGCCTCATCCCGTTCCTCGAGCACGACGACGCCAACCGCGCGCTCATGGGCGCGAACATGATGCGCCAGGGCGTGCCGCTGATGACGACGGAGCGTCCGTATGTCGGGACCGGCCTCGAGGGCGTCTCCGCGAAGGACTCGCGCGTCATCGTGACGGCGCTCGCCGACGGAACGGTCGCGTACGTCTCGGCGGACTTCATCATGGTGACGTCCGACGGGAAGCTCCCCGCCGGCAAGGCCCAGTTCGAGCACGATCCCGAGAAGGGCGTGTGGAGGTACGACCTCCAGAAGTTCCGCCGCTGCAACGCCGGCACCTGCTTCAACCAGAAGCCCATCGTGAAGAAGGGCCAGAAGGTGAAGGCGGGCGACTGCCTCGCCGACGGCCCTGCGACGGACCAGGGCGAGCTCGCGCTCGGCAAGAACCTGCTCGTGGCGTTCATGAGCTGGCGCGGCTACAACTTCGAGGACGCTATTCTCGTCAACGAGCGCCTCGTCCGCGAGGACGCGCTCACCTCGCTGCACATCGTCACGTTCGAGTGCGGCGCCAGGGACACGAAGCTCGGCCCCGAGGAGATCACGCGCGACATCCCGAACGTCAGCGAGGACGCGCTCAAGAACCTCGGCTCCGACGGCATCGTGCGCGTCGGCGCCGAGGTGAAGCCGGGCGACATCCTCGTCGGCAAGGTGACCCCGAAGGGCGAGACTGAGCTTTCCCCGGAGGAGAGGCTCCTGAGGGCCATCTTCGGCGAGAAGGCGGCCGACGTCCGCGACACCTCGCTCACCGTCCCCCCGGGGACGACGGGCGTCGTCATGGGTGTGCAGGTCTCGACGAGCCAGGAGATGGCCGCGCAGGACGAGAAGTCCTCGAAGAAGGCCAAGAAGGACGCCGAGAAGAAGCGCAAGAACCAGCTCGCGAAGCTGGAGAAGGACCTCACCGCGAAGCTCGCGAGCGAGATTATGAACGAGAAGCTTCCGTTCGACGTGACCGACACGTCCACCGGCGACGTGATCATCGCGGCCAACAAGAAGATCAAGAAGTCGCAGCTGGCGGTGCTCGCCAGGGCCCACGCCCACTGGGACATGGAGGACAGCCCTGCCAAGGACAAGGTCATGGGCATCATGGAGCCGTTCGAGGCCGAGTTCGCGGCGATCGAGGACGCGGCGGAGGGCGGCGAAGGCGGTCTCTTCGGCGACTTCGGCGGCGACGGCGAGGTCGTGAAGCAGGTCCGCGTCTTCCTCGTCGACAAGAAGAACCTCTCGGTCGGCGACAAGATGGCGGGCCGCCACGGAAACAAGGGCGTAGTCTCGCGCATCCTGCCGAGCTGCGACATGCCGTTCCTGCCGGACGGCCGCCCCGTTGACATCGTGCTCAACCCGCTCGGCGTGCCTTCGCGCATGAACCTCGGCCAGCTCTTCGAGACCTATCTCGGCCTCGCCTGCCGCTACCTCGGCTTCCACGCCGCGACGCCCGTCGTCGACGGCGTCCAGGAGTCGGAGATCGACGAGCTCCTCAGGAAGGCCCGCGAGGTACAGGAGAAGGACGAGGGCGCCCAGAGCTGGATATGCCCCGAGGGCAAGACGGTCCTCTACGACGGCCTAACTGGCGAGCCCTTCGCGCAGAAGGTCGTCGTAGGCGTCATCTACATGCTCAAGCTCCACCACCTGGTCACGGACAAGATCCACGCCCGCGCGGTCGGGCCGTACTCGCTCGTCACGCAGCAGCCTCTCGGCGGCAAGGCGCAGCTCGGCGGCCAGCGCATGGGCGAGATGGAGGTGTGGGCCCTCGAGGCGTACGGCGTCGCCTACGCTCTCCAGGAGCTCCTCACCGTCAAGTCCGACGACGTGCAGGGCCGTACGCGCATCTACGAATCGATCGTGAAGGGCACGAACGTCCTCGACTCCGGCATGCCTGAGTCGTTCTCGGTGCTCATCCACGAGCTCCGCGGCCTGTGCCTCGACACTCAGCTCCTGGGCGGCGAGGCCGATGGACGCCGCAAGACAGACGGACAGCCGGCTCCGACCGCGACGCCGGCGCCCGAGGCGAAGGCCGCGGACGACCTCCTCTCCGGCGCGCTGAACCTCTAACGGACCCCGGAACACGGAACACCAGAACTCTTGAATTCAGGAAACCGACATGAATCCCTACACCACATCTGACATATTCGGCGGCTCGTTCAACGCGTCCGCCCACTATGACGCCGTCAAGGTCCAGCTTGCGTCGCCCGAGACGATCCGCGGCTGGTCCAAAGGCGAGGTGAAGAACCCCGAGACGATCAACTACCGCACGTACCGTCCCGAGAAGGACGGACTCTTCTGCGAGAAGATCTTCGGGCCGACGAAGGACTGGGAGTGCGCCTGCGGCAAGTACAAGCGCATCAAGAACAAGGGCATGGTCTGCGACCGCTGCGGCGTCGAGGTGACGCTCGCGTCGGTACGCCGCCAGCGCATGGGCCACATCGAGCTCGCGGTCCCCGTGAGCCACATCTGGTTCTTCAAGTGCTCGCCTTCGCGGATGGGGCTTCTCCTCGACAAGACGATGAACGAGCTCGAGCGCGTCCTCTACTACCAGGACTGGATGGTCGTGGAGCCGGGCGGCACCCCGCTCAAGGAGGGCCAGATACTCAGCGACCAGGAGTACAACGACGCCCTTGAGAAGTACCAGGAGGGCTTCAAGGCCGAGATGGGCGCCGAGGCGGTCCGCAAGCTTCTCAGGAAGCTCGATCTCGACGCGCTCATGCTCAGGCTCGAGGAGGAGATGGAGAGCACCCGCTCCAAGCAGAACCGCAAGAAGATCGCCAAGCGCATGAAGGTGGTCGAGGGCTTCCGCGCGTCCGGCGCGAAGCCCGAGTGGATGGTGCTGGACGTGCTGCCGGTCATTCCGCCGGAGCTCCGTCCGCTCGTTCCTCTCGAGGGCGGCCGCTTCGCGACGAGCGACCTCAACGACCTCTACCGCCGCGTCATCAACCGCAACAACCGCCTCAGGAACCTTCTTGCGCTCAAGACGCCCGACGTCATCATCCGCAACGAGAAGCGCATGCTCCAGGAGGCCGTCGACGCGGTGTTCGACAACGGCCGCCACGGCCGCGCCGTGACGGGTCCCGGCAACCGTCCGCTCAAGTCGCTCTCCGAGATCCTCAAGGGCAAGACGGGCCGCTTCCGCCAGAACCTCCTCGGCAAGCGCGTCGACTACTCCGGGCGCTCCGTGATCGTCGTCGGCCCCGAGCTCAAGTTCCCGCAGTGCGGCATCCCGAAGGAGATGGCGCTCCGCCTCTTTGAGCCGTTCATCATCCACCGCCTCAAGGAGCTCGGCCGGTGCCACACCGTCCGCACCGCGAGGAAGATGATCGAGCGCCAGGAGACCGAGGTCTGGGACATCCTCGAGGAGGTCACGAAGGACAAGACCGTGTTCCTCAACCGCGCGCCTACGCTCCACCGCCTGTCGATCCAGTCGTTCGAGCCGGTGCTCGTCGAGGGCAAGGCGATCCGCCTCCACCCGATGGTCTGCACGCCGTTCAACGCCGACTTCGACGGCGACCAGATGGCCGTGCACGTGCCTCTTTCTGTTGAGGCGCAGATGGAGTCGAAGCTGATGATGCTCGCCTCCACGTCGATCTTCTCGCCTGCTTCCGGCAAGTCGGTCATGACCCCGACGCAGGACGTCTGCCTCGGCCTCTACTTCCTCACGGTCCCCTCGCAGCAGGACCAGCGCGCGGGCAGGATCGCCGGAAAGACGCCGGCGGGCGACGAGCACCTGCCGCTCTTCAACGACATCGCCGAGGTCGAGTTCGGCATCGCCGAGGGCGCGATCGACTACCATTCGCGCATCCGCTTCCGGAACCCCGACTTCGGGACTTCGGGACGCCCCCACGGCGATCCCTCCAGGCGCGTCATCGAGACGACCGCCGGGCGCGTCGTCTTCAACAACGTATGGCCCAAGGAGATGGGCTTCTGGAACGACAAGTGCTCCAAGTCGACGATCGGCAAGCTGATCCTCGACTGCCACAACGTCGCCGGCCATGACGTCACCGTCGAGGCCATCGACAAGCTCAAGTCCCTCGGATACCGTTTCGCGACCGTCTCCGGCGCGTCGATGGGCCTCAAGGACATGATCCGCCCGGCCGACAAGGACGCGGAGATCGAGGAGGCCCGCAGGGAGGCCGAGAAGGTCCAGCAGCAGTTCCAGCAGGGCATCATCACCGACGGCGAGCGCCACAACAAGATCGTCGACATCTGGTCGTCCACGACCGAGAAGGTCGGCGACGAGCTCTACAAGACCATCGACAGGAACATCTCTCCCGAGAACAAGAACCCGACCGAGCTCAACCCGGTCTACATGTTCGTCGACTCGAAGGCCCGCGGCTCGAAGCTCCAGATCCGCCAGCTCGCCGGCATGCGCGGCCTCATGGCCAATCCGTCCGGCGACATCATCGAGCGCCCGATCACCGCGTCGTTCCGCGAGGGACTCTCGGTCCTCGAGTACTTCATCTCGTCGCACGGTGCGCGCAAGGGACTCGCCGACACGGCGCTCAAGACGGCCGACGCAGGCTATCTCACGCGCAAGCTCGTCGACGTCTCGCAGGACGTCATCATCTCGCAGGAGGACTGCAACACGGTCAACGGCATCGAGGTCGAGGCAATCATCGAGGGCGACGAGGTCAAGGTCTCGCTCGGCGACCGCGTGCTCGGCCGCACCGCGCTCTACCCGATCGTCAACCCGAAGGACAATGACGACGTCATCGTCCCCGCAAACGAGATCATCGACGAGGAGGCGTGCAAGCGCATCGACGCGAGCGGGATCGAGAAGGTCTGGATACGCTCCGGACTCACCTGCGACGCGGAGCACGGCATGTGCGCGAAGTGCTACGGACGCGACCTCTCGACCGGCAGGCAGGTCGAGATCGGCACGGCCGTCGGCATCATCGCCGCGCAGTCCATCGGCGAGCCCGGCACGCAGCTGACGATGCGCACGTTCCACATCGGCGGCACGGCGTCCGCGACCGCTAAGGTCCCGGAGATCATACTCAAGAACGACGGCGTCGCGAAGTTCGTCGACGTGCGCAAGGTGCGCAACGACGAGGGACGCGAAGTCGTCCTCAACAAGAACGGCACGCTCGAGATCTACTCGAAGAGCGGCTCCAAGCTCGACACCTACCAGCTCCAGATGGGCACGACGCTCCTCATCGAGGACGGCGAGGAGGTCAAGAAGGGGCAGAAGGTCGCGACGTGGGACCCCCACTCGGTGCCTGTTCTCTCCGAGTCCGCCGGCACGATCACGTTCGTCGACTTCGAGGAGGACGTCTCCGTCAAGACCGAGACCGACCGCGCGACCGGCGCGAAGACGCTGGTCGTCCTGCCGACGTCCGAGTCCAACCTCCACCCGCGCATCGAGATCCGCGACGAGAACGGCTCCATGGTCGACTCGCACGACGTCCCGACGGGCGCCATCGTCATGGTCCGCGACGGCATGAAGGCCACCGCGGGCATGCTTCTCGCGAAGACGCCGCGCGAGGCGGCGAAGACGCGCGACATCACCGGCGGCCTTCCCGCGTCGCGGAGCTCTTCGAGGCGCGCCAGCCCAAGGACGCGGCCGAGATAGCGAAGATCGAGGGCAGGATAGAGTTCGGCGAGAACCAGCGCGGCAAGCGCTGCGTGAAGGTCGTCGACGACGTCACGGGCCTTGTCGAGGAGCATCTCATACCGATGGGCAAGCAGATCGTCGTCTTCAACGGCGACCGCGTGAAGAAGGGCCAGCAGCTCACCGAAGGTCCTGTCATCCCGCAGGAGATCCTCGAGGTCTCCGGTCCGCAGGAGCTCGAGAAGTACCTCGTCAACGAGGTCCAGCAGGTCTACCGCCTCCAGGGCGTCGAGATCAACGACAAGCACATCGAGATCATCGTCCGCCAGATGCTCCGCAAGGTCCGCATCACGAATCCGGGCGACACGGACTTCCTCTGGGGCGAGCAGGTCACGCGCCAGACGTTCCTCAAGGTGAACGAGCAGATGATGGAGGAAGGCCGCCGCCCGGCGGAGGCCCAGCCCGCGCTCCTCGGCATCACAAAGGCCGCGCTCGAGACCGACTCGTTCATCTCCGCCGCGTCCTTCCAGGACACGACGCGCGTCCTCACCGAGGCCGCGACGATGGGCAAGGTCGACGAGCTCCGCGGCTTCAAGGAGAACGTCATCCTCGGCCACCTCATCCCCGGCGGCACCGGCTTCCCGATGCACCGCTACCTCAAGCTCGTCCCGCTCTCCGAGACGATCTCCGACGAGGAGATGGAGAAGCTCCGCGACGAGCAGCGCAAGCGCCACGAGGAGCTCTACGGCATCCCCGCGTCATGCGATCCGTTTCAGCGCTGTAGTCCTCCTGGCTGCTCCAGCCCATGAACTCGGTGTCAGCCGGCAGAGTCCCCACTCCGGGATCAAAGATGTACTG
>JAFRJH010000247.1 GCA_017432385.1 Kiritimatiellia bacterium | reverse complement strand
TAGCCGAACATCATGCCCTGGTCGCCGGCGCCCTGCTTCTCCTTCTTCCTGCGCGAGACGCCCTGGTTGATGTCGGGCGACTGCTCGTGGAGGAAGTTGCAGTATTTGAAGGTGGACGCCGCGAAATGCTCCTCCGGCACTGTGTAGCCGATCCTGCGGACGACACCGCGGACTATCGCCTGGAGGTTGAGTTTCTCGAACCCCCCGCACGTTATCTCGCCCACGTTCACCACGACGTCCGGCCCCACCGCCGTCTCGCAGGCGACATGGGCGCCGGAGTCGAGCTTCAGGCACGCATCGAGGATTGCATCGGATATCTGGTCAGCCACCTTGTCGGGATGCCCTTCCGAAACGGACTCCGACGTAAACACGTGACTATGGTTCTTCCTGGTCATTTTCATTCCCTGTAGACTCAGCTTGTCACACGCCGGAGCACCATGCCCCCGCGTCACAGACTGAAATGAGATGCGGATATTATACCAAAAATACCACCGGCCGGAGCCGCGTCAGCGGAGCATGACGCTGAGGCCGACGTCGGCGCAGAGCCTGAGCGTGTTGCCGACCGCCTTCAGGTTCCACTTCTTGCCGCCGCCGGCCGCCTGCTTCGGACTTCCGACGATGCCGCCCGCGGCCGTCGCGACGACGATGCCGGACGACGTGCGCTCGATCAGGGAATCTCCGTCCACGGAGAACGTCGCGCCCTCCGCGAAGACAAGCTGTCCGTCGACCGTCATCGGATGGCGCACGGACGCGTCCGCCTTCGGGAAGTCCGCCGCCAAAACCGTCCAGTTGTTGGTGACCGTCATCTTGACCGCGTTCACGACGGTCGGCGAACCGACGAGGTCCTTCACGCAGAAGTCGAGGTTGCCGCCGAGGTCGAGCGTCGTGCCGTTCTCGAACCTTAGGTCATCGAACACCGGCAGAAGCGCGGTCTTCCTGGCGCCATCGCCGTCGCCGTAGATGTCAGCGGTGAAGAGCTCGCCGATCCCGCCTTCGTCCTTGAACTCGCTGAACTGGCGGAGCGCGGCGGAGAGGGCGTTCGTGCTCGCCGTGCTGGCGCTGTCGTAGTAGTCCACGATCAGCTCGTTGAGGTGTTCCGCCGTGCAGACCGATGTCGGAGCGTAGACAAGGCCGTACCGTTCGCCGGTTGACGGGACGCTCAGGCACCAGAAATGCTGCTCGCTGACGACGACGATGTCAATCTTCGTGGCGCCCGGCTGGAGCGTGAACTCCTGCGCGTCCGCAACCGGTTTCCCGTGCTGCGTGTTGTCCCTGCCGACCTTGAGCTGGATGCAGGCCGAATGGTCCTCCCCGAACCAGATGGCGCTTCCGGTAGCACCGTTGCCGCCGAACCACACGGTGTAGGTGGCTGGCGCGTCGGTGTTGTTCCACACATAGCCGCTGTACCACCATGCGTTGCGTCCGCTCTTTTTGTCGCTGGGCAGCGTGGCGACATAGCCGTCGTCCCACCCCGAGGTGTTGTCGTTGATCATCCCATTGTAGGCGCGCTGCGCGCCGACGGCGCAGATACCCTTCTCCGTCACGTCGCAGTGCGAAGCGTTGTTGGAATCCCACGGCGTGAATATCCTCCAGTAGGCGGGCGTCGGCTCATATATGTACTGGATGTCAGTCCACGTGTCCACGGTCTTCGGCGTGGCCTGCGACTCGACGAGGCCCGGAGTGCCGCGCGTCGAGCGGTACGGGATCTTGAGAATGCCCTCGCTGATCGCAGCAGTACCGGTGAAGTGCGCGGGGGTGCCGACGACAAGCGTATTCGTGCCCGTCTTCTCGAGACCGGCGATCATGGAGCGCGTCTCCGCGGAGCCGCCCGTGATCGACTGCGTGTCGTCGCCGGGATCGCCGTTGGTGAAGGTCGACGTGTCGCCGACGAACCTGAGCGCGCCGACGGACGCCGCAGCGCCGTCCATGAACTCCACCCGCGCGCTGTCCTTGAGCGTGATCGACGACGCGTTGGTGAACACCGAGGCGCCGTTCCAGACGCCGATGCCGCCTGCGCCCGGCGGAACCACGTTCTCGTTGTCGTCGGCCGTCCGCTTCGTGCCCTTGCCCCTTACCGTCACGGCTCCCGAGTATGTGTTCACGGCATCGTGCAGGTTCAGCCAGCCCGGGCCGACAATAAGTGAGCCGGAACCGGAGATCGGCCCCTCCACATTGAAGACGGTATTGGAAATGCCCCACGCGCCGGCGCTGGCGCCGTAGTTCGCCGCATACGCACTGCCGGTAAACTCGATGGGCCCTTCCCAAATGCCGATGGAGGTGGATGTGGGCTGCCTCTGCGAGTTGCATGTGATGGCTCCGCCCTCGTTCTTGATCGTCCAGCCGTGCGCGTAGATCCGCTTATCCTTGATGTTGAACGTGCATCCGCTGCCGATCTTGACGAAGGAAGTCGCCGCGCAGTCCGCCGCGAAGTCGATTGCCGCAGACTGGGTCATCCAGGTCGAGTTGTTCGCCAAGACGACCGAGCCGCCGTTGGTGACGACTCCGCCGATGTCGTGGGAGTTGTTTTTCAGCGTGAGGACTTTCCCTCCGAGGTCGAACGTTCCGGTAAGCTTGAGTCGGTTCCTGCTGTAGAAGGCGGCGTCGTCATGCAGCACGACCCTCACGTTCTTCCCCAGGCCGGGGTCGCCCATCTGGACGCTCTGGCTCATGAAGATCTTGGCACCCTCCTTCGCGTTGGCCGCGGCCGCCCCGTAGAGATGCACCGTCTTGCCGCTGAGGTCGCCCGGATTGACATATGAGCCGGCGTATTCGATGGAGGCTCCGTCGCGGACGTGGACCGTGCCGCTCTGCGCACCCATGCGGTATCCGCCGCTTCCGCTGTTCGTGCAGCACCAGATACCCTCCTCGATGTCAAAGTCGCCCGTGTAGGTGGAGATGTTGTTCGGCGAGAGCATCTTGCCTGCGCCGCGCTTGACGATGTTGGTGATGGCGGGCGTCACGTCGTTCACCCATCCAAGGTTGAAGTTCTCCTCCTCGCCGGACGGCACGTCAATCGTCAGCACGCCGTCTGCGGCAGAATGAGTCGTCGCCGCGTCCGCCGTCCCCGCGTAGAAAACCGCCGCTGCGCAAAGCGCGAGCGCGCCCTTTCCCAAGTCCGCAAATGAACTCATCTCAAAACCTCCTTTTCAGACTGTACTTGCCGAAAAATAAAACTTTCTGTTGCAATCATACCACAAGCGGCATGAGAAGACAACAGAAAGTTTTGAGAAAAAGCGGAGAAGAGATGAGAAATTGCCGCTTTTACATATTGCCGATGACCGCCTTGATGCGGCGGACGCCGGCCGAGGACGACTGCTCCTTCTGGATCTTGAAGCTGCCGAGCTCCTTCGTGTTCTGGACGTGGGGTCCGCAGCAGATCTCCTTTGAGACGTCGCCTATCGTGTAGAGCGAAACCTGGTCGCCGTACTTGGCGCCGAAGAGCGCCATCGCGCCTTCCTTCTTCGCCTCCTCGACAGTCGTCATCTTCTTCGTCACCTCGATGCCTTGGGCGATCCACTCGTTCACGAGCTTCTCGACCTCGGCCTTCTGCTCGGCCGTCATCGGCTCGGGCCAGGTGAAGTCGAAGCGCAGGCGCTCCGCCGTGATGTTGGAGCCCTTCTGGTTAGCAGTAGGCCCAAGCACCTTGTGGAGCGCGGCGTGCAGGAGGTGCGTCGCCGTGTGCATGCGCGTGACGACCTCGCTGTTGTCCTGGAGACCCGCCTTGAACGAGCCTGCGCTCGTCGTGCGGGAGAGCTCCTGGTGCTTGCGGTTCGCCTCCTCGAAGCCCTCCTTGTCCACGGTGAGGCCGTCCTTCGCGGCCATCTCGACCGTCATCTCGAACGGGAAGCCGAACGTGTCGTAGAGCTTGAAGGCGGTCTTGCCGCTGATCTGCGACTGGCCGTGGGCCTTGAGCTGCTCGGCGACCTTGCGGTACATCGCCTCGCCCTTGTCGAGCGTGGCGTTGAAGCGCCGCTCCTCGGCCTCCAGGTCGAGGCGGCACTGCGCGAGGTTCTCCTTGAGTTCGGGATAGACGTGGTTGTACTTCTCGCAGATGACCTCGGCGAGCTTCACCGTGAAGCCCTCGGCGATGCCGAGCTGGCGCGCGTACCTGACGGCGCGGCGGATAAGGCGGCGGAGAACGTAGTTCGCGCCGACGTTGCCGGGCTTCACGCCGCCCTTCGGGTCGCACAGGATGAAGGTGGCCGTGCGCATGTGGTCGGCGATGATGCGCTTGGCGCGAAGAGCCTCTTCGGGCGGAATGGACGGGCGCTCACCCCTGCTAGGGCATCCGCTTCGCGGACAGCCTTCGGCTGGGGGATACGGCGCTCCCGCACCCTTGCCCGTGGAATTGGAGAGTTCCTCTATCTTCGCCATGATCGGCGCGAAGATCTCGGTGTCGTAGACGGTCGGCGCGCCGCTCATCATGCAGATGGTGCGTTCGACGCCCATGCCGGTATCGACGTTGTGGCGCCCGAGCGGCTCGAACTCGCCCTTCTCGTTCTTGTTGTACTGCATGAAGACATCGTTCCATATCACGATGTACTTCCCGCAGTGGCAGCCGGGACGGCAGCCGGGGCCGCACGTCTCCTGGCCTGTGTCGATGAACATCTCGGTGTCGGGACCGCAGGGGCCCGTCGTGCCGGCAGGCCCCCACCAGTTGTCCTCGCGCGGCAGGCGGAAGATGCGCTCCTCCGG
>JAFRJH010000246.1 GCA_017432385.1 Kiritimatiellia bacterium | reverse complement strand
AGATGAGGATCCGCGTCGTCCACGCGGGCGAGGGCACGCTCTGGACGGACCTCAAGGGCGCGTCCGTCGCCGCGCCGAAGAAGTGACCGCGGCGGAAACGCCGCGCAGCCGCGGTCAAGGGCCGCGCGGGAATTTGGTATAATTGCGCAAAACCAGGAAAGGAACAGAGACATGGATCTTGTACAGACCGCACTTGCCGGATATCTCGTCTTCGGACAGCTCATTCCGCAGGGGCAGCAGGAGATAGTCAAGCACGCGGGGCTTCAGGCGATCCATTCCGACGGAGCCGTCACCCTCAGGCTTAGGGAGACCGGCCGCGAGGAGTCGCAGGACGGCGCGGCGAGGACCGTGAGGATATCGCTCGCCGACGAGCACTACCCGTTCGAGGTCGTCCGCTACGTGAAGAGCTGGAGCGACTGCCCCGCGGTCGAGACGTGGGTCGAGGTGCGCCACTCCGAGCCTGGGCCCGTGAAGCTCCTGCGCGCCGACAGCTTCGCCGCGCCCGTCGACTGCGCCGCGCGCGAGGTGAGGGTGCTCTCGCTCACCGGCAAGTGGGCGTACGAGGCGAACGTCTCCGAGGCGCCGGTCGCAAACGGGCAGATCGTCGAGCTCGCGTCCAAGGCCGGCACGCGCGACGCATGGGAGTCCAACGCCGCGATGATGGTGTCGTTCGGCGACGCCGGCGAGGACTACGGAAACGTCCTCGGCGTCGCGCTCGAGTGGACCGGCACGACGTGCCGCCGCGTCCGCCGCAGCTGGGACGGCGACGTGACCGAGGTCTTCGCGGGAATCGACATGACGACTGGGCCGTACACGCTCGATCCCGGCAGGACGTTCACGACGCCGCGGGCCGTGCTCGTCTGGTCCGAGTCGGGGCGGGGCGGCGTCTCGCGCGGCCTCCACCGCTGGGCGCGCAGCCACTGCATGCCCCACGGACGCGACCTGCACCCGATCCTCCTCAACAGCTGGGAGGGCTCCTACTTCAGCTTCACCGAGAAGACGCTCACGGACATGATGGACGGAGTCAGGGAGCTCGGCGGCGAGATGTTCGTCCTCGACGACGGGTGGTTCGGCCGCGGCAAGTACGCGCGCGACGACAGGAACCGCGACACGACGGGCCTCGGCGACTGGACGGTGAACGGCGAGAAGCTTCCGCGCGGACTCGGCTGGCTCGCCGGCGAGGCCAACGCGAGGGGGCTCAAGTTCGGGCTCTGGGTCGAACCCGAGATGGTGAACACCAAGAGCTGGCTCGCCGAGGAGCACCCCGACTGGATCCTCCGCGAGGCGAACCGTCCGCTCGCGCTGGGGCGCGGCGGCTCCCAGGTCGTGCTCGACATGACGAACCCCGCCGTGAGGGACAACCTCTTCGGACAGCTCGACGCCGTCTATTCGACGATGCCGACGCTCGCATACGTGAAGTGGGACTCCAACCAGAACATCGTGAACCCCGGTTCGAAGTTCCTTCCGGCCGACCGCCAGCCCAACCTCTGGTACGACTACACGGTCGGACTCTACGAGCTCCTCGCGAAGCTCCAGGCGAAGCGCCCGGGCGTGATGGTCCAGGCGTGCGCGTCGGGCGGCGGGCACATGGACTACGGATTCCTCAGGTACGCGGACGAGTTCTGGACCAGCGACGACACCGACCCCTACCAGCGCGTCTTCATCCAGTGGGGCGCGTCGCAGTTCTACCCGGCCTGCGCGATGGCCTGCCATGTGACGGCCTCGCCAAACCACCAGACGAAGCGCGAGACCCCGCTCAAGTACCGCTTCGACGTCGCAATGACCGGTCGCATGGGCTTCGAGCTGCATCCAAAGGACCTCTCCGCCGACGAGCTCGCCTTCGCCAAGGCCGCTGTCGAGACCTACAAGCGCATACGCCCGGTCGTGCAGCAGGGCGACCTCTACCGCCTCGCCTCGCCGTACGAGAACCCCTACTCGTCGCTCATGTACGTGAACGACGACAGATCCCGCGCGGTCGTCTTCGTGCTCGGGCTCGACGGACTCCAGGGACGTCGCGTCGCCGTGAAGCTTGCCGGACTGGATCCCTCGAAGTCGTATTCGCTCGAGGAGATCAACTGCGGCAAGAAGAGGCATGCTGCGAAGCTCGACGGGACGACGCTCCAGACCAGGCTTCTCGGCCAGTACGATTCCGCCGTGTTCGAGCTCGCCCTGCGCCGATGAGCGCCCAGGGGCGGGATCGCCCTTGAGGGAGAGCACGCCTTCCCCCCCCCAGATCCGCACGTCCTTTCCGGACGGCCGCGCCGTGACACTCGCAGCGTGACGGCCGGCGCGGAATCATGCCCGCAAGCGCCAACCGCCAGAAAGTTAGCCTAGGCTATTGACTTCGCCACGGACGATATGTTATACTAGGCTAACAATTGCGCGGAGAAGGCAATGACTGGAGAGGTGAACGGAATAGACGAACCCCATCGCAAGGAACTGCTCAGGTTTCTTCTGGTAAAGACCGCGGCTGTGAGACGCGGCGTAAAGCCCGCCGAGCTGCTGCGGGTCAGGCACTGCTATTCGGGGGTCAACTCCGAGGGACTGCGCGTCTGCCTATACCGAAGCGACATCTACGTGATACTCGGCCTCGACTACATCGAGCTGAAGGTCGAGGACGCGAGCTCGCTCGTGCTGTTCTACAATCCGTCCGCCCTCGCCTCGACGCTCGCCGATAAGGGGAACCGCCAGTGGCTCGCCAGTCTAGGCTATCCCAAGTCCGGAAGCGCAGCGGAGCTCCTGGCTGAACTCGGCCGTCGCTTCTCGGGAAGCGAGATACCCCATGAGGTAGGCGTCTTCATCGGCTATCCGCTGAAGGATGTCGAGGGATTCATGCGGCGGCTTCCGGCGACTCCGCTTCACGGACGCCACGGCGCCTGGCGCATCTACGGCGACGTCGGCGAATCGCTTGCGCGGATGAACAGGTACGAGCGTGAAGAGGCCGCTGCGGCGGACATTCTGCTGTCCGCCGGCGGCGTGGACGACTTCATCAGACGAATCTCCCTGCAAAGGGCAGGCTAGTGAACGAAAGGAAAAACAATGGACAAGATACACGTCATCTACGGATCTACCACGGGAATGACCGAGGCGGTCGCGGTGAAAATAGCAGGCGCGCTCGGCGCACAGGTGTTCAACGTCAACGCCGGCGATGCTGCCGCATTCGACGCAGAGCTGCTCGTTCTCGGTTCCTCGACATGGGGGATCGGCGAACTGCAGGACGACTGGGCCGCGCGGCTCGACGGGGTGAAGGCGTCCTTCGCCGGGAAGAAGGTCGCGGTATTCGGGCTCGGCGACTCGCAGGGCTTCGCTGACTCCTTCTGCGTCGCCGCCGAGACGATCGCGAACGCTGCGAAGGACGCCGGCGCGACGCTTGTCGGCGAAGTCCTCAAGCTCGACGACACGAACGAGCCTGACAAGACTGACGAGAAGGTCGCCTCGTGGGTCTCGGCAGTCAAGGCGGCAATCTGAGACGGAGTTTTCCACGCAAGAAAACTTAGACAGGACAAACAATGAAGGCTGCTGTTGTATACTCTACGCTTACCGGCAACACGAAGAAGGTTGCCGAGGCGTTTGCGTCCGGGCTTGGGTCCGGCGCGGAGACGTTCGACGTCAACGCCGCTCCCGCGGACATCTCGGGCTACGATCTGGTCGTTGCCGGATTCTGGGTTGACCGCGGACATCCCGACCAGAAGTCGATGGACTTCATGAAGAGGGTGGAGGGCAAGAAGGTCTTCTCCGTCTTCACGCTCGGCGCCAAGCCGCGGAGCGCGCATGCGTTCAAGTGCGCCTACACGTCGGCGTCGTTCTGGGGAAAGGGCTGCGAGCAGATCGGCACGTGGCACTGCCAGGGCGCGATTGATCCGAAACTCATCGAGCAGATGCGGAAGATGCCCGCCGGAGGTCCGCATTCCGCGACTCCCGAGACCGAGGCGCGCTGGGCCGCCGCCGCCAGCCATCCCGACGCGGACGACCTTGCCGCCGCGGCAGAGGCCGCAAAGGCCGTCCGCCAGATCGTCACGGGCGAAGACCCGTATGCGGAACTGAAGGCGAAGATGGCGGCGCAAGCGAAGGGCTGAGGAGATGAACATCGACAGGTCCATGCTCGAGTCGCCCTCGGTCAAGTGCCTCAAAAAGCAACTTGGCGTGATCGTCGACGAGTATCTCCTCCACGACGGATGGGGGCACATGGAGCTGGACATGAAGATCCTCGCCCGCCAGCAGAAGGAAGTCGTCGTCAAGGCGGGACGCGAGTACAGGTACATAATCGACTTCAAGAACGCTGCCCCTATAGGGAAGGGGAGCGAAAACAGGTAAACACCCGGGCGAACGCCACGGGAATCACAAAGGATGCGGGTGGGCCGCACAAAGAAAGGAACACAACAACAGAAAGAACAAGCAAAAATGAAGAAAGCAATGAAGTCAGGCTTCACCCTGATCGAACTACTCGTGGTCGTCGCCATAATCGCCGTCATCGGCGCAGGCGTGGCCGTAACCTACAACCGACTCGACGAGCGCGCGAAAGTCGCAATGGAACTCAACGACATCGGCGTTCTCGAGAAAACCATCAACCACTGGAGCTTCCTGCACGACGGAAAGCTGCCGAACAGGCTGGATTCCCTCGTCCAGACGGACGGAAGCTCGCTTTACACCGCGATGGGCACAGGCTCGTCCGGCAACGGACTCTCCATGCAGGCCGGCTTCACGTTCGAGGCCAAGAAGGCCCCCGAGTACGTGATGAACCAGCTGTCCGCCGTCGGCATCGACACCGTTTACATGCACTATCCCGAAGTCTTGCCGGCGAACGACTCGACCTACACGAACGACACCTCCGCCGCGAAGAAGATGGACACCTCCGGCACTGTCGCGACGCTTGACGCGGACGCCGAGTCCGTGGCCGACAACCTTGCGCAGATGCAGGCAATCGTCGACCAGAGCGCCGCCGCGCAGGAAGCGTTCGCCGAGGGCAATCCGTACACGCTCACCTGGACCGACTCGAGTGGCAATCCGCAGTCCCGCACTTTTCCTGCCGCCATGGCCGCGATGTGGCCGACAATCCTCAACAGCGCCCAGGAGACCGTCGACAGTGCGGGCGGGAACCTGCTCGACACGCTGGCGTTCCTCTGGCCCGAGGGCGGCACCCAGATGGGGATGAACCTCGCGAACGAGATCATCATCAACGCCGGCCTCAATCCCGACCTGGTCGCGAGCCCCGAGCAGGACGTCGACGCCGCTCGTGCCGACGGGAAGGGATACTGGCTCGTCGTCTTCGGAATCGGCCGCTTCGCCGACATCTACACCGGCAACGGCGCCCGCGTGCTTGAGCCGGTATCCGGCAAGCGCTACACCGAAGAGAACCTCTACAACCGCTACCTGATGGTGGTTAAGGTTCCTGTGTACGGCTACGACAACATGACCGGACAGGGCAACCAGAAGGCGTCCGTCGCCGCGATCCTCAGCCCGAACGGACTTTCGAGGACGCGTCTCGACAGCACGTACCGCGATGCGGAGAAGGCGACAAGCAATTGATCTGATTGATTGATCTGTGAATAATCCTTCGCCGGGAGATCCCCGGCGAAGGAACATTCTCAGACGTCTGGTGGCAAAGGATGAAGAACAGCCGGAGAAGGGGATTTACCCTCATTGAGCTTCTGGTGACGATTTCGATCGTCGCCGTAGTCGGAGCCGGCGCGGCCGTGTACTACGGACGTGAAGTGATGGACAATGCCAGACGGCAGATGACTTTGCACGAGATGGGTGAGATTAGGGATGCTTTTCTGCGGTTTTATGCCGACAACGCCAGCCAGCTCATGGACGGACTGACGGTCGCCGACAGCGCGACAGATCTGCCCGACGGCTTTGCGGCTTCGTCGCGGTTCATCGCATCCGACTCCCAGACCTACCAGCCGCCGACTGCCGCCGATCCCCAGCGGCTCTACGGGATGTTCGAGTTTTTCGAGCGCTACGGACTTTGGTCTCTTTTCGAAAACTCCGTCGGCGACCTGGCGGGCGTCGCGCGATGGGTGCAGGTCTTCAGGGCAGCGTCCGAAGACCGTAGGTTCAGTTTCGCCCCGCCGTCCGCCGCGAGCGGGGAGGGGTGGCGAGGTCCGTATCTCGCGACTTCAAGGCGCGTCGACTGCGTTCCGCACGATTCGGGCGGGTACGTTCTGCAGGCGGTTGTGCGCGACGGCGCGTCAAGGCGGCGCGTCGGCGGCGATGCGGTCGTCGCCGACGGCGTGGTGAGGTTCCCGCAGCCGGCAACCAAGTATGACGACGGCAACGGGGGATTCTACCGCATTGTCTATTTCGAACACTGCCCCGAGGAATCGGCGGGTCGGCCGATTTTCCGGCGGCTTCTGCTGATGGCCGCCGAAAAGCCGCTGGAATGCGACTCCGAGGAGGAGATCGCCCGGTTCCGCGGCAATCGCCGCTACGACGGAAGCGACGCCGCACCGCCGCTCGACGCCGCGACCGGCGCGATCACGGCGCACGACGATGCCCGCGGCGTGTTTTTCATGGAACTCCTCAATTTTGACACGGTGTACAGATGATGGCGAACTCCAAGTCGGGAATGACGCTTGTCGAACTGCTTGTCGTGCTCGTGATACTCGCCAGCATCGCGGTGAGCGTCGCCGTTTCGACGTCCGGCACGATCGACCGCGCGCGTTGCGAAGAGACGCGGCGCCAGGGCGAGGCCATGCGCGATGCGCTGGAACGCGCCGACGGACTCAGCATCGTCTCCGACCTCGGGCCGCTGTTCGATGCGGAGACGCCCGACGAATCGGAGCGCGGCGCAAGGAACATCGCAAGGCTTGGCTATCTGTTCTCCCAGTCAAACCGCTTCGCCATTGCAGCGGTGGGCGGCACGCCGGACCTGCAGGACACGGTGTTCAAGGTGATGCCGCTGTATTCCACCCACGTCACTTCCCTCTTGCCGACTAACTTCGCGTCGCTGGCGGGAATCGACTCCGGGTGGGCGCCGAGGTTCGCGTCCGTCACAAACGGACTTGGCAATGTCGCGCTCGGATGTGGATGGCGCGGACCGTACTGCCGCGAGAGGGTGCGCGGGGCGGACGGCCTGCTGCGCGACGGATTCGGCGGGCTGTGGGAATGCGCCGTCACGCCGACGAACTGCCTGCTGGTCAGCCGCGGACAGGACCGAACAGAAGACGTGTCCGGCTCGGCGAAGACATGGCAGGAGCAGGACCAGGTCTTCGACGTTAGGGCGGGGACGGGATTGGTTTCGCTTGCGGTTTCGCTGGACGAAAGCAGCGCGGAAGGCCTTTCCGCAATCAGCAACCTTTATGTGTTCGCGTATGCGCCGCGCACGACGATCGACAACACTGCCGATGAAACGGTGCGGGTGGAGGTCGGCGTGGAATGCCTCCGGTTCCACAACTCGCCGTCGGCGACGGTTGCGGGATTGAGCGCCGGAGAGCGAGTGTTCTTCGTCGTCGGCGAGGATGCAGATGGCAGGTTCTGCGCCGCTCGTCCGCAGCGGATTGTCCTCCGCCACGGCGTAAACGAACTTCTCAGGCTCAAGATTGCCACCAGGAGCGAATGAACAAGAAGAGCAGAGGCAGGTACGATGGGATTGCAATCCACGACGGGCAGGCGTGGCGCCTTATGTCCGGCGAAGACCTGAAGGAGCACATCGTACCGATTCCGGGCCCGTCCGACAAGTTGCCGCAGATGCTTGTCGACCAGGCCGTCTCGGCAGGCTGCCGCAGCCTGCGGTTCCTGTTTTCAGGCGATGTGCATCGGATGGAGGGGGCGATTCCCGGCGGCATGTCGCTGGACGGTGCGAACGACGTCATCCGCGCTTCCATCGCCGAGGCGACGGGCGTGGAGACGGACGGACTCGTGGTGGCCGGGGTTTCAATGACATGGGGCGGCGTCCGCAAGCCGTTCACGCTCGCCGGCAGGTTCGACGGCGACATGGTGGAGGACTTCCACGCCGCGCTTGCCGAGGCGGGGATCGGCTGCGCCGGCTTTGCGTCGCTCGAACTGGCGATGCTGGCGGTCTGGAGGGATGCGCTCGACGGCAAGCTCACGCCGTTCAGGGACCGCGAGGGGCGGAACATGCCGCGGCCTCCGCGCAACGCGTCGCTCGTCATCGTCGGCGCGGGGTAGTCGTTTCTCGTCCCAGGCCCGCGCGGAGCCAATTCCGGACCACAGGCGGTCATGGGCGGCATCAGGCACTTCGCTGCCGATCCGGCAAACTGGCTCGCCCGCATACAGAGGGCGATGTCCGGCATAGACCGCGACGCGCCGCTTCATATCGTCGCGATGTCCGAGCTGCGCGGAGGCATTGTCTCCACGCTTGTCTCCGCAGGGTACCGGAACGCGACGGCCGAGAACGCGGACGACTGGATGGCCGCGGCTGCACGGGCCGCGGCCCTTGCCAGGCCGAACCGCACGCAAGGCGTGTCGGTTCCGGTCGCCAACCCCTACGAAACTCGCAAGAGGTTCTCGCATGGATGGCTTGTCGCCGTTGCGCTTGCGATACTCGCCCTGCCCGTCGCGTTCCGCTGGACGTCGGGGCGCCTGGCCGATGCGAAGTGCTGCAGCCTCGCGACGGCTGCCGCGAGGTTCCGTCCCCTCGAGGACAGGATCAAGAAGGCGAAAAAGACCCTTGCCGCAGCCGAGAGGGAGTGCGCGGACGAGCAGGCTTGCCAGAAGGCGCGGATCGCCGCGCGCCGTCCGCTCGTCGCGTTCATCGACGTGGCCTACTACTTCTGCAAGCACTCAGGGGAGAGCCTCACGCTTGAAGCCATCGAGCAGCGCGGCGACCTGATCGAGGTGCGCGGCACCTTCACGGACCCCGAAGACGGGGTGAGGCTGAGCAAGGGCATGCTGGAATATGCACGGCAGAAGGGGATCGTGGTCGTGAAGAACGAGTCGGCCAACGAGGCCGACGGAGATTCGGCGTTCGTCAACCGGTTTGCGATCGTCCTT
>JAFRJH010000029.1 GCA_017432385.1 Kiritimatiellia bacterium | reverse complement strand
GTTGCAAAGCGCGCGGCCGGGGGCCGCGGCGCTGGAAAGGAAGACAAGACATGTGCGGAATAGTTGGATTCTCAAGCCTGGACAGGCCGGCCTGCGTCCCCCTCGTGAACGGGCTGCGCCGTCTCGAGTACCGCGGGTACGACTCCGCCGGCGTGGCGCTCGAGTCGCCTGACGGAATCAAGGTCTTCAAGAAGACCGGCAAGGTCGCCGAGCTCGACAAGCTTCTCAAGGAGCGGCTCGGCGACGAGGAGAACGCGAAGTGCACGATCGGCATCGCCCACACGCGATGGGCGACGCACGGGCTCCCCACGGAAGTCAACGCCCACCCGCACGTCGCCGACGGCGGGCGCCTCGCGCTCGTCCACAACGGAATCGTCGAGAACTACGCGGCGCTCCGGGCCCAGCTCGAGAAGAAGGGCTGCAGCTTCGTCTCCCAGACCGACACCGAGGTCCTCGCCCACCTCGTCGCCGTGTTCGACAGGGGCGACTTCCTGTCGGCGGTCTCCCGCGCGCTCAAAAAGGTGGAGGGGACGTACGGGATCGCGGTCATATCGACGAGGCATCCCGGCGAGATGGTCGTCGCGCGCAAGGGCTCGTCGCTCGTCATCGGCATCGGCGAGGGATCGACGGTCGTCGCGAGCGACGTCTCGGCCATCGTCGCGCACACGCGCCAGGTTATCTACCTCAAGGACGGCGACGTCGCGCGCGTGACCCCCGGCGGCGTCGACATCTACACGCTCGACAACGTCCCGGTGTCGCGCGAGGTGCAGGAGGTGGAGTGGGACGCGGAGTCCGTCGAGAAGGGCGGCTACGAGCACTTCATGCTCAAGGAGATATTCGAGCAGCCCGAGACGCTCAGGAACACGATCCGCGGGCGCCTCGACAAGGTCAACTGCACCGCGATCCTCTCCGGGCTCAACCTGCCTCCCCGCGAACTCGCCTCCATACGCCGCGCCGTGATCATCGGCTGCGGAACGTCCCTGCACGCGGGCATGGCCGGCAAGTACCTCTTCGAGTCCCTCGCCGACATCCCGACGTCCCCGGAGCAGGCGGCCGAGTTCCGCTACTGCAATCCGATCATCGGCCCCGACGACTGGGCGATCGCGGTGTCCCAGTCGGGCGAGACGGCCGACACGCTCGCGGCGGTCCGCGAGTCCATAGGGAAGGGCGCGCTTGTCTCGGCGATCTGCAACGTCGTCGGCTCCACGATCGCCCGCGAGGCGGGGCGCGGCGTCTATCTCCACGCCGGGCCCGAGATATCCGTCGCCTCGACAAAGGCGTTCACCTCCCAGGTGACGGTCCTCGCCATGATAGCCCTCAAGCTCGGCCGCGCCCGCCGCCTCTCGCGCGAGGACGGGGCGTCGATCTGCGCCGAGCTTGCGGCGCTCCCCGACCTCGTCGCGAAGGTGCTGGAGAGGAACGGTGACATCGCCAAGGTCGCCGAAAAGTACTCCGGGGCGTCCGACATGTTCTTCCTCGGGCGCGGCATCCTGTATCCGACGGCGCTCGAGGGCGCGCTGAAGATGAAGGAGATATCGTACGTGCACGCCGAGGGCTACCAGGCGGCCGAGCTCAAGCACGGCCCGATCGCGCTCCTCTGCGAGGAGACGCCGGTCGTCGCGCTGCTGAACGACATCCCCGGCAAGGAGAAGACCGTCGGCAACGTGCAGGAATGCCGGGCCCGCAAGGCGCCCGTGGTGGGCATCGTCACGGAGGGCGACGAGTCCGCCGCCGCCCACTGCAACGACGTCGTCTACGTCCCGCGCACGAGCGCCGTGGTCGCGCCGATCGTGACCGTCGTCGCTCTCCAGCTTTTCGCGTACCACGTCGCAAGGCTCAGGGGCTGCGAAATCGACCAGCCCCGCAACCTCGCAAAGTCCGTGACAGTCGAGTAGCCGCCATGTGCAAGGTGATGGGCATAGTGAACGTGACGCCGGATTCGTTCTCCGACGGAGGGAAGTTCAACACTCCCGCGGAGGCCGTCCGCCGCGCGCGCAACCTCGTGGAGGAGGGTGCGGACATCGTGGACATCGGCGGCGAGTCGACGCGCCCCGGCGCGACTCCGGTTCCGTGGGACGAGGAGTGGGCGCGGATCGAGCCTGTCCTGCGGGAGCTGGCGGCGTCGCGTGCCGTGCTCTCCGTGGACACCTACCACCCCGAGACCGCCGAGCGCGCGGTCGCGCTCGGCGTGAGGATCGTCAACTGCGTCTATTCCGGGCCCGTTCCCGAGATGGCGCGGATATGCACGAGGGGCGGCGCCGAGCTCGTGCTCCCGTTCAGGCCCGGCGACGACCCCGCGTCGCTGCCCATGGACCTGTCGCGCCTCTATCTGGATCCCATGATAGGCTTCGGCACCACGCGCGACGAGGATGTCGCGCTGCTGAGGTCGGTGGGCGCGCTGGCGAAGGTCGGGCGCGTCCTGGTCGGCGCGAGCCGCAAGCGGATCGTCAAGAAGCTCACCGGGACCAAGGTCCCCGGAAAGGACCTCGCCGGGAACCTCGCCATCGCGGTTTGGAGCGCCATGTCGGGCGCGAGCGTGGTCAGGGTGCACGACGTGCGCGAGACCGTCCAGGCGCTGAGGGTCGTGGACGCCGTCAGGGGATGACGACGACGCGGACGCCGGGCTTCGTCATCGCGTAGAGCCGCGCCGCGTTCCAGTTCGACAGCCGGAAGCAGCCGTGCGACTCCGCGTTGCCGACCGATTCCGGGCGCACAGTCCCGTGGATTCCGTATCCAGGCAGGTTGAGCCCGATCCACGCCACGCCGATGGGGCAGTTGGGGCCGCCCGGGAAGACGTGACGGCGTATCCTCTCGCCAGCCGGCGCGGAGTCCGGGGTATAGGTGTAGTTCGGATTTGCTATTACAGTCGTCACCCTGAGCTCGCCCTGCGGCGGGATCTTCGCCTTGTCCCGGGCAATCGAGCACGGGAAGAGCCCGATGAGGCGTCCGCCTCCGTCGTATGCCGTCACCTCGCAGTTCGATACGGAGATGCGCAGGAGCGCCGCTTCGGGAGCGCGCGCCGCGGCGGCGCCCTGCCGCGGCCAGGCGGCGAGATACTCCTCGACGGGCGGGAATCGCGGAATCTTCAGCACGGTCCCGGGCCTTACGTCGTCCCAGTCCACTTTGGGGTTGAGGCGTTCCAGGGCGCGCTGGCTGAGGTGCCCGCGCTCGGCGAACATCTCCTTCACGGTCTCGTATCCCATGAACGGCAGGTCGGCCTTCGCCGCCGCGTCCTCGGGGATCTTCACGAGGGAGTCGAGGTCGGCCTTTGTCACGGCGACTCTCGCGAACAGGTTGGTCGCGCCGGGGAAGAAGACCTCAAGCGCCCTGCCCGGGTCCTCGGGCGCGGAGGGCCCGCCCACGCCGGCGTGGTTCCATGCGTAGTGCTTCAGGGCGCGTTCGCACTTGCGCCCCCAGGCGCCGTCGATCGTGTTGCAGGAGTAGCCTTCGCGGTCGAGGCATATCTGCAGCGCGAGGGCCTTCGTGTCTGCGAAGGCCACTGCGGCGGATATCATGGCGGCGGCGAGCATGGAGGTATTATACCATCATCGCGCCCCGGCAACAATCGCCCGGCGCCCGTCGCGCCCGTCGCCTTGACTTCGGACGCCGATTATAGGATAATAGCGCGCAAATGCAATGCGTCCGTGGGGGACGCGCAGCGAAAGAGAAGAGATGAACGTCGTCAGCCTAGTCGGCCGCCCGAACACGGGCAAGAGCGCGCTTTTCAACCGCATCGCGAGGAAGCGCGTCGCGATTGTGTTCGACCAGCCCGGCGTGACGCGCGACAGGGTTACGCGCGAGGTGGAGCTTTCGGGGCGCAGGGTAATGCTCGTCGACACGGGCGGAATCGCCTTCGACAGGCGGGTCACGCACGATCCACTCGACGAGGAGACCCGCCGGCAGGCGGCGCTCGCGGTGGACGATTCCGCGGTGTGCGTGGTCGTCGTGGACGCCCGCGAGGGCGTCACTCCGCTTGACCAGGAGGTCATAAAGCGCGTCCGCGAGTCCGGCGTCCCCTGCATGATCGCGGCCAACAAGTGCGACACGGCGGACGACGACTGGCGCGCGCACGAGTTCGAGAGGTTCGGGCTCCCCGTGTTTCCGACGAGCGCCGAGCACGGACGCGGCGTGGAGGCCCTCGCGGGCGCCGTTGTCGGCATGCTTCCGCCGGCGGACGCCGCGGACGCCGCGGGGAGGCGCACGCTGCGCGTCGCGATCGTCGGCCGGCCCAACGCCGGCAAGAGCTCGTACATAAACAGGCTCCTCAACGCCCCGCGCGTCATCGTCAGCGACATCCCGGGGACAACACGCGACGCCGTGGAGGTCCCTTTCACGATCGGGACCGGACCAGAGGCGCGCCGCTACATGCTCGTCGACACGGCGGGCATGAAGCCCCACACCAAGATGTCGAAGACGTCCGTGGACAATTTCTCGCTTTTCAGGTCGGAGAAGGCGATCGAGGAGGCGGACGTCGTCCTGCTCGTGATGGACCCCTCGGTCGGCCCGACGCTCCAGGACAAGCGCATCGCCGGCAAGATACTGGACGCGCACAAGGCGTGCGTCGTGCTGATGAACAAATGGGACCTCGCGCAGGAGCAGGGCATAACGCAGACGAAGGCGACCGAGGCGCTCCGGCAGATGATGCCGTTCCTCAACTTCGCGCCGATTGTGTACTGCTCGAACAAGACCGGCTACAACATCCGCACGACCGTCGACGCCATCGACCGCGCTGCGGCGAGCGCGTGCGAGAAGATACCGACGGGAATGCTCAACAACGCGATTGTCAAGGCCACGAAGAAGACGCTCTCGCCGATGATAAGGGGCAGGAGACTCAAGATATACTACGGGCTCCAGGTGTCCGCCAACCCCCAGACGATACGCCTTTTCGTCAACGACCCGAAGCTGATCACCCCTGCGTACCTCAGCTTCGTCGAGAAGAACATCCGCGCGAGGTTCGGGCTCGAGGGCGCGCCGCTGCGCATTTTCGCGAAGGCCCGCAGCCGCAAGGAGTCCGCATCCGCCCCGGCCGGCTGACCGCCTGGCGGCCGCGATGCGGGCGGACGGAACGCGGCGGAACTGCGTGGACATCGCGCAGCCCGACATCTTCCACAACATGGGGCTTCTCATCTCGAAGAAGGTGGCGGCAATGTGCGGGTCGAACCACGTGCCTGTGAGCTTCCACAATCCGTCGGGCCCCCATCTCCAACGCGGCGATTCTCCAGCTCGCGGCCACGACGCCGAACTTCCTCATCCACGAGATGATGCTGACAGACGGCTCCTTCCGCAAACTCGTGACGAACGAGAATGTGAAGTTCGAGGACGGCTGTCTCGTCATCAGCGACAAGCCGGGACTTGGCATCGACGTAAACGTCGAGGAGGTGGAGAAGCGGCCCTACAAGCCACGCAACCTCCATCACTACATCGGAACGCTCACCGACATACGCCCCAAGGGCGACACGTTCTATTTCTTCGACGGTCTGGACTGCGAACACCCCGTCTTCTGACCGCTGAATCCATTCTTTAAGACGGTTGACTTGGAGTAGTCGTGCTCTAAATGCCGTATTTTCGCCGAGAAATCCGACATTTCTGGCGTTTAGAAATTATTTGAAAAAATCTTCATTTTCCCCCTTGCCCCCGGGAGGCAATTTGTGATATAATTTCCACCCGTTCGCCCAAAGCGGACATTGCTCTTTGAAAGTCGGCAGTCGAGAAAACAGTAAATGTTTGTGTGGAGCGAAAACTCAAATTCTTTTTCTGAGAGTTTGATTCTGGCTCAGAACGAACGCTGGTAGCGTGGATTAGGCATGCAAGTCGAACGGGATCGCCCGATTAGCAATAACCGGGCGTGAGAGT
>JAFRJH010000245.1 GCA_017432385.1 Kiritimatiellia bacterium | reverse complement strand
CGAAGGGGAGCGAAACTGATGAAACCAGTCCCACACGGAGAGCCGTATGCGGGAAAACTGCACGTACGGTTCGATGAGGGGTATCCGCCGAAAAACGGCGAAGCACGTTTTGAGGGTAGCCGAAGGCCGAGCGGGCGTACCCGATAACAAGGGGCGTCCCGCTCTACTCTACTACTGGAGTTTACCCATTTTTTGAAGGCAGAATGAGACTTCGCCCACTGTTGATGCGGGTAAGGTGATTTCGGGAAGTGTATTTTGCGCGACATTAGAGAAATCACCCGTTTCCCGGCTTTTGCCTGCGGCGCCCAAACACGGAGTTTTTGAGTCGCAGAGTCACAGAGGGTGCTTTGGAGTTGGCTCGCTTCGCTCGCTCTCCGTAGAGCAATGGACACCGCGGCGAAGCCGCCTATAAAACAAACCTAGGGAATTGATTGCGCTTCAGGCGTGCGAAGCTAGGCGGAACGGTAGTGGGATGCGCCCGTCGCGAAAGCGATCGGGTTGCCCGAAGGAGCGAAGCGACTGAGCCGCGAAGCGGCTGCAAAGGGCCGCGCCAATTTTGCGAAGCGTCGGAGTTAGCTTAGAAGGCAGCGTCCAAGAGGCGGAGAGATCGGCAATCCATTTCGCCTCGCCAGAAACTCAAAAATGGGTAAACTCCCGCCCGGCTATTTCCAATTTTGCATGGACCGCAGAGGAGACGATGTGGTATAATTCTCAGCAATATGAAAAAAGGAAGGCGTTTGTTGAAATGAGGATCATTCTGTTGTGCTTGCTGCTGTCGGTGTCCGTGACTTCCGCTTTTGCGGCGGAGACAGAAATCAGACCGATAGGGAAGCGTACGCGAGGAAACATAGTCTCGTTCTTCACGGACAACGTGTTCGGGAAACGCCCGGAGGGAGCAGACCATCCGCCGCTGCTGAAGTTCGAGAAGACCGCCGAAGACAAGCTTATGCCGGACGGCAAGATGGTCCGCAAGGAGGTTCGCATCGTCTATGGCGGGCCATGCGGCACGAATTCGTTCCCGGTCGTTGCGTTCATCCCTGCCGGAGCGAAGGGGCCTGTCCCAGCATTCCTCCTGATATGCAACAGGGACTACGCCAAGAACTGCGACCCGGAGCGCAACCAGAAGAGCCCGTTCTTCCCAGTGGAGGAAATCGTGGCGCGGGGTTTTGCGGCTGTCTCGTTCCACACGTGGTCGGTTGCGCCGGACTACAACACGGGCAACACGAAGGGCGTGTTCGAGGCGTTCGAGAAGCCCGGCCCCTACCGCAAGCCAAAGCTCTGGGGAACGATTTCCGCATGGGCATGGGGCGCGAGCCGCGCCCTGGACTGGCTGGAGACGGTGCCCGAGATCGACGCCAAGCGCGTGGCTGTAATAGGACATTCGCGCGGCGGGAAGACGGCGCTTTGGGCGGCTGTGACCGACAAGCGCTTTGCGATGACGTGCGTCAACGGATCCGGCTGCAGCGGAGCGAAGCTCAACCACATGGACCTCGAGAAGTCTGAGCACATCGCGCACATCGTCCGCACGTTCCAGTACTGGTTCTGCCTGGACTACACGCTCTGGGTGAACCGCGAGAAGGAGATGCCGTACGACCAGCACGAGCTGCTTTCGTGCGTCGCCCCGCGCCTTCTGGCCGTCGGTTCCGGCAGCAAGGACGTATGGGCGGGGCCTGCCGGCGAGCAGAAGGCCACGGAACTTGCGCGCGCTGCGTGGAGCGACCCCGAGCGAGTGTCGTACCATTGCCACAAGGGAGGGCACGGCATGGGCGCAGACGACTGGAATGTATACCTTTCCCACGCTGAGAAGTACCTGAAGCAGGACTAGCCGGCGTGACTTTTAACACAGGAGGCGTCCACATGTCTTGCAAAAAGATAAAGGGTTGCGAAGGGAAAATTGCCATGAATCGCCGTGATTTCCTGCTGGGATCAATTGCTTCGGTTGCCGCGCCGGCCGCGTTTGCGGCAGAAGACTCAGCCGAGCAGAAGCCGACGCCACCACCGCCGAAGCCGGCGGAGAAGCTTTCCACAGTCGAGCGCTTCGCCTGTCCTGAAGACGGGCTGTTCGCGGTCCGGCCGCATCTTCAGCTTCTCGGCGAACGTTCCGCAGCAGTGGTGTGGATGACCAAGAGGAAGGCGACTGGCTTCGTGGAGTGGAGCCAGGACGGCGGCGCAAAATGGAAGCGCGACTGGACGGAAGAGGACGGGCTGCGCGACGCCGGGAGCTTCGTGCACAAGACGGTCCTGACCGGCTTCGACCCGTCCAAAAGCGTCCGCTTCCGCGCCTGTTCGCGCGCCAACCCCGAGGTCCACGCCTACTCGGCCGTCTTCGAAGGCGAAGTCGAGAAGGTCGAAAGCGAGCTGAATCCGATCCTGCCGGAGGACGGCAAGGTCTCGTTCGCGATGTTCAACGACGTCCACAACAAGCTCGAGACATATCCGGCGCTGCTGAAGTACCTCGACCGTCCGGTGAACTTCACCGTGTTCAACGGCGACATCACGAACAGCGTCGAGACAGAGGAGGGGCTCAAGAAGAACCTGCTTGCACCGCTCGCCTACACGAGCGAGAAGACGCATGCGGCGATGTGGTATCTGCGCGGCAACCACGAGACGAGGGGGGCGCTGGCCCGCCAGCTGCGCGACTACCTGGCGCTTCCCGACGGACATTACTTCGGCGCCGTCACGCTCGGCGCGGCCCGGATCGTGTTCATCGACACGGGCGAGGACAAGCACGACAGCCACCCGGAGTATTCGGGGCTTGTCAATTTCGATCACTACATCGAGCGGCAGAAGGTCTGGCTCGCGCGCGAATTCGCCTCCGCCGCGTGGAAGGACGCAACCTTCAGGATCGCCGTGATGCACATCCCGCCGGCGGATGTCAGCGTGCTTGGCCGCAGGGGTCCGATAGGAGGCACGAAGCGCACGTGCGCGCTCACCGAGTTCCTCAAGGGCGCGGGGCTGTCCATCGCGCTTTGCGGCCATTACCACTGGTCCGCGAACGACGACGCGAACGAGACGCATCCGTATCCGGTCGTTGTCGGCGGCGGAGTCGGAGTCTCCCCCAAGGACAAGCGCGGACGCTTCCGCGACGCGACGATCACGCGCTGCGACTACGACGCAAAGGAGCTTGTCGTGACGCAGACAAACATACTCGGCGAAAAGCTGTTCGAGCGCCGCATAACGGCCTCCTAGCGCTAACATTCCTTTGGACTTTGAACTTCAAACCCTCAAACCT
>JAFRJH010000244.1 GCA_017432385.1 Kiritimatiellia bacterium | reverse complement strand
TCCTCGCCGACGTGGCCAAGGTTAAGCCGGCCGCGGCGAACGCATCCGGCGCGGCGGTGTGGCGCGTGGACGTGGCCGTGCCCGACCCCGATCCCACGCGCGCCGTCGCCATCACCGGGCTCGGCGGCTACGGCGTCGCCGACATCTACCCCGACGAGAACGGCTTCATACACCTCTGGCTCCCCGACGGCACCTACGACTTCGAAGTGGACGGCACCCCTGTTCACGAAGAGGTGGACGGCGCGTCCATCTTCATTCCGCTCGGCGTCGCCGTGGACGGCGTGGACGTCGGCCAGGGCTCGGGGCCGAACTGGACGCTGGACGCCGAGAAGCGCATCGTTCTCACCGGTGCCTGCGTCGTCTCGGGCACGAACACGGTTGACGGCCTTTCGATCAGAATCGAGACCTCCGAGCAGATCGTCTTCTCGAACGCCTGCGTCCGCTCCGGCACGGGGCTGAAGGTCGCGGCGGGCACGAACGCCGTCGTTCGCGGCATCGGCCGCAACGTCGTCGCCCCAACCTTCTACTCGAACTACCTTGAGGGGGGCGCAAGCCTCGCCGTCGCGGGAGGAACGTTCGAGTTCGGGAACTACGACCCGCTCGCCATCCTGGGCGGCTCGGTGACCGGGCTCGGCACCTACTATGGTTCGCCCACCAACGCCGCCGGCGCCACCGTGTGGAAGGCGGACATTGTGGGCTTCGCGCCCGGCGAGGCCGTCGGCCCGCTCCAGGGCCTTCCCGACTACTACGACACGGATGAAATCTACGCCGACGACAACGGCGAAGTCCACCTCTGGCTCCCCGAGGGCACCTACGTCGCCACGAACGCCGCCGATGGCGCGAAGTGGACGATCCGCATCGGCTCGAAGAAGGACGATACGACCGTCGTCGCATGGAACGACGACTTCACCGTGAACGGCGTGAACATCGCGGAGCTCTCCGGCGACGGCTGGGACTACTCGACCAACGTCCTCACCCTCGCCGGCATCGACCGCTACACCCTCCGCGGCACCAACACGCTCGGCGGCGTCCAGGTCTTTGTCGCCGCGGACGCGACCGTCGAGCTCTCCGGCGTCTCGCTATCGTCCAGAAAGCCGCTGGCCCTCGGATCGGGCGTCACGGCGACAGTCCTGCTCTCCGGCCACGGCAACCGGCTCGTCGCAATCAACTCCAGCAACGCCGCGCTTTACGTTCCGGAGGGGGCGTCGGTGACGATCACGAACGCGACGGCCGACGCCCGGCTCTTCGCCCAAGGCAGCGACTACGGCGCGGGCATCGGCGACGATCACGGCAACACGCGGCCCGGTGCCATCACCATCGCCGGCGGCTTCGTCGAAGCGTATTCCGGCGAAGGGGGCAAGGGCTACGGCGCGGGCATCGGCGCCGGAGCCGACGGGAAGAGCAGCCGTCTGATCCGGATCACTGGCGGCAGGGTCTTCGCCTACGGCGGAGTTGGCAACGAACGGGCCGGCGCGGCCATCGGCGGCAGTGCCACTTACACCGACTCCGACGGCAGGATCGAGATTTCCGGCGGGACGGTCCATGCCTGCGGCGGCTTCATGAACGATGCGGTCTTCGCCGCCGACATCGGCGACGGCACGAGCCATGGAGCCGCCTATGAAAACGCCAACGCCGTCGTCATCACGGGCGGCAGCGTCGTGCTCGCGCACTTCGACGGCGAAAAGACCCGCTTCACGCAGAGCAACTGCGCCGTGACGAACCTGGCGCACGACGCCACCGGCCGTGTCCTCCACGCCGTCATCGTGCCGCTCGGAGACGCGGGCACCGCCGTCGAAATCTCTGGTCTGGCGGGCTACGGCGCGCGCGACCTCTACGCCGACGCCGGCGGCGACCTCTGTCTCTGGCTGCCGGACGGCGACTACCGCTTTACGGCGAACGGCCGCGGCTACACCGCCGCCGTCGACGGCGCGGACACCGTGGCCGTGGCCGACGCGATCGCCCTGGAAGCCATCCGCATCGAGAGCGTCGAACTGGTCCCCGGCAGCGTGAAGCTCGTCGTCTCGGCCGAGCCGGCCGATTGGCTCACCGCAGAAACCGTCCAGCAGCTGCGCGTGCGCGCGGCCGACGGGCTTCCGATGCCAGGAGGCGACGCGGCGCTTCTGCCGCGGGAGGATGTCGGAGTCATGGTCAACCCGGATGGCACGGCGACGCTCGCCGTCCCGCGCACGGACGTCCCTGCGCGGTTCTTCAGGGTCGAGACTGAATAGCTTCGGATGCGGAGAGGAACGGCAAAACATGGAATCCAAGAATCGGGAGACGGCAAATGGACATTGAGAAGAAGCTTGAAGACGGGAGGTTGACGCTTGCGGTGGTCGGACGGCTGGACACAAACACCTCGCCGGAGCTGGAGGCCGAGGTGAAGCTCGACGGGGTGAACGAGGTCGTGTTCGACTTCTCGAGGCTGGAGTACATCTCTTCGGCGGGTCTGCGCATACTCCTGTCCGTCCAGAAGGCGATGGCGGCCTGCGGCGGAACCATGTCCGTGGCGCATCCCAACGCGTCTGTACGGAGCGTATTCGAGATAACGGGATGCAGCGACGTATTCAACATTGCCTGAGCGCGGCGGCCGCAGTCGTGCTGTCCGTGGCCGTCGCCGGATGCGGTGACCGGACCCAGTCCGCGCCGGCGCGGACGGACGGCGCGCTCGTGGTCGTCACGACGGCCGAGACCCCTCCGTATTCCTACGTGGACGCGGCGACGGGCGAGGTCGTCGGAGACGAGATCGACATCGTCCGCGAGGCGGCGAAGAAGATAGGGCGCCGCGTCGAGATCAGGCGGCTTCGGTTCGAGCAGCTTCTGCTCGCGGTCAAGACCGGGGAGGCGGACATGGCGGCGTCGGGCATATCCATAACCGGGCCGCGAATGGCGGACGTCGACTTCTCGGTTCCGTACGCCTATGACGGCGGCATGTTCCTCTACCGCGCCGGGGAGCGCGTGCCGACGATGATCCTCGCGGAAAGGATCCGCATCGCGGTGCTTGAGTCGACTACCTACGACTTCTACCTGTGTTCGCACGGGATAGACCCGGTGCGGTTCCGGTCGTACACGGACGCTGTTGAGGCCCTCAAGTCACGCGACGTCGACGCCGTGTTCAACGACGGAATCGTTGTGAAGGTCTCGGTGGCGGAGTCGAACGGGGCGCTTGCGGCGTCGCGCTTCGAGACCAGGGAGAACTTCGGCATAGCCGTCCGCAAGGACATGCCGGAGCTCAGGGACGCGCTGGACCAGGTCATACGCGAAAGGGGGGGCGGACGGGATGGCTGACCGCCGCAGAAGACTCGCCTTCAGGCTCGTGTGCGCGGTTGTCGCCGCGTTCTCGGCGTCCATGGTGCTGACGTGGATGCTGCACGACCACATTACGACCCGCGATCGGCTGAAGCTTTTCAGGGAGGTCTTCGACGACGTCGGCGCGGCCATAACCGAGAGGGTCGACAGGCGGATGGTGCGCCAGGCGATGGTGGCGCGCGAAGCCGTGTACGAGATGCGTGACCAGGCGTGGTGGAACGATCCGGACGAGTCGAGCCGCCGTCTGCGCGCCCTTGCCGACGAGCTCGGCGTGGACGAGGTCTGCGTGGCCGACGCCTCGGGAATGCTCACGCACAGCGCGCGGCGCGAGGAGGTGGGGGCGCTGGACTTCCGCAAGGACAGGGGGCAGGCGCACGCGTTCGCCGCGCTCCTCGACGGCGCGACCGAGCTTGCTCAGCCGCTTCAGCCCAACTCCCTGCGCGGGGACAAGGTGAAGTATGTCGGGGTGTGGATTCCGGACGGCGGGTTCATCCAGATCGGCGGCGACGAGAAGAGCGTCCGCAACCTCTCCCGCACCGCGATCACGGGAATCACCCACGACCGCCACATAAGCGGCGAAGAGGGAGGCGTGTACATCACCACCGACGGCGGAACCGTCATCTCCCATCCCGAGGCGGGTCGCGAGGGCGGGCAGTGGACGGATCCGCCGGACGACTTCTTCTGGGCGAAGAGGGTCATCGAGGGGTTTCCGGTCTACATCGTGGTCCCCAAGCGCACGGTCGTCGCGGACCGCCGCCTGCTCGTGGCCACTTCGGCTTTGCTGAACGGCGCGGCGCTTGTCCTTGCGGCGATCCTTGTCGGGCTCGTCATCTCCCGCTACGTCCACGACCGGATCCGCGAGCGGAACGCGAAGGACATGGCGATGGCCGCCACCATAC